>JAFVHA010000002.1 GCA_017478035.1 Paludibacteraceae bacterium
CAAGAGCAACCCGCAAGTTTACTTCATCTCTGCTTCTGAATCTGCAGGTCAGGGTATCAACAATGCTGCTGTTGCCGGCAAGACCGTTAAGTCCCTCCGCAACGGTATCATGGTTATCGAGAAGAACGGCGTTCGTTACAACACCATCGGCCAAATCGTTAAATAATCACTCCCGATTATTGATTTACCATTGGTTGTAATAACTATCCGTTAACAATAGTCGGCACTTGCCGACCCACACAAAAACAGCTCGCCCCGCGGGCTGTTTTTGTGTCCCCTTATCCCTTGTACATCACTTAGGCTTTGTCCCTTGTGCGGGATGTTATCCCGCTTCGTATGTCCATTTTCCCGCATTCTATGCGGCTTTTACGTCGTTCATTATGCGGGATGTTATCCCGCCTCCTTTTCATCTTTCCTCTTTCCTCTTTCATTCGAACCCCTCCCGCTAGGGACGATTAGCATGTACTCACTCAAAAACGTTCTTTTGCGGATGGGTCCGCAAATGGGGTCCCCGGAAATTTTAATTTTTGGGGAGAGGAGGGAGCGCGACCATTACATTTGTTACGGAGTAACTTAATCATGGATCGCCGCTTCCGACGAGAGGAGTAGCATGCGCTACCCGAATGGCTAAGGGGTTCGCCCTCGTTATCCTCACTACTCATTTACGGTGCATTTACGGTCCAATTACGGAGGAAAACCATAACACCACCCAAACATCACCCAAGGATCACCCAAGGATGAATCCCCAAAAATGACAAAAACATGCCTCTTTCTATATATATACTATGTATATATATACTTTTTGCTCTAAAAATGGCATAAAATTAAGAGGATGCACATCTCTGCGCACCCTCTCTAATCTAGCCCGATCCGCTATCAGCAAACGGACTTTCTTATCTTTCTGTGGCCTTATTTAACCACCGCACCTTGTGCGTTATACATCACGCCGTCGCGGATGATCATCAACTGACCGTCGCGGAGAACCTTGACAATCTTTGCAGAAGCGTCAATATTCTTGATTCCTTCCGGAATAACCTTCTCTGTTGAGAACTCTACTTTGTAGATGCGGATGTATTGAGGGCTTTCGTCAGCCTTTAATACGCTCGACAACGCAACGTCGCCTGCTTCAACAGGAATATTGAACTCACTAACAGTAGCATCGCTGCGCAGTGAACCATTGCCCACCTTGACACCGTTGACTGTCAAAATACGCTCCAGGTCTTCACCCTCAGCGCGATTACCGGTGTTGGAGTATTCAACGCTTACATATCCTGCAACGGTGGTGTTGAATTGCAGTAACTGACCTTGGCAGAATTTGCCATCACGAACTGCATACTCACCTTCGAAGAGCAGTGCCTGAGAATTGAAATCGGCATTGTTGTTCATACCTGCTACGATAGCCAACAGAACGCGCTCGTTTTTCTTCGGAGTGGTGGTATCATCAAACTTGATCTCGTTTACGGAAGCTGCTTTTGTCCAGTCCCAAACGGTGTTCGCGCTAATGGATACTTGCTCTACTGCCTCAGAGATAACAAGGCTGACTGCTTCGGAATTGATCCATCCGTCTTCCGTGTTGTATTGGTTACGTGCACCGGCTTTGATGCTATAAGTAGCGGCAGCGCTCGGAGTGAAGGCAAACGTAGCGGCTTTTGCACCATCTACTGCTACATCGTTTACAAACCAAATCCAGTCATCAACGTCTGCGTCTGCAGTAGCCTTGAAGGAATAGGTCTGTCCGACAAATCCCTCGGTTGGTCCGGCAACGGTAACAGAAGTTACAGGGTCGGTAACAGGAACGATCTCCTCACCGCAGTCAGAAACGATAACTGCATGAAGAATAGCAGATTCGCTACGAGCAATGATGAATGTGTTCTGCCCTGCCAATTTGTCGCTGGCGGTCACTTCGTATTCAAATACTTTCGCCAAGTCTGTTTCGTCTGCCTGTGTCCAAGTGGCGGTTAACAAAGTGTTTTTGCTCGGATTGAGAAGTTTGAAACCACGAGCTTTATCACCGGCTAAACCGTTTTGGTTAATTTGCAGTTCAATTTTAGAACCTACAGCAAGGTTGAAGCCCAACACAACGCGAACAGAGTCTGCACCGCCTTTGCACATCTGCAAACCATAGTCGTTGTAAATGAAAGAAGCTGCATAGTCGCTATTCTTAGCGCCTACGAAGATAATGTTGCCGCCAAAACTTGCATCAGTCAAAGCTGCTTTTGCACCTTGGGCAGGAGTGTCACCGGTTGCTGCAGGATAGAGCTCTGCGCAAGGAACTGCAAGCGGTTTAACGGTTGCAACGAAGTCAAGACCTTCGGACTGAACATAGTCACTGTTATTGTCATTCTTTGCGGCTGCGAGAATACGGTAAGTGTGCTCTGCATCCGGAGTAAAGTTGAATTTGTCACTGGTCGCACCCTCTTGCTCTGCACCATCTACATACCATTTGTATGCATTCGCTTTCACGTCAGTGGTAACGGAGAAAGAAACCTCTTTGCCAATATATCCCGCAGACGGTCCGGCAACGGTAACAGAAGTTACAGGATCGGTAGAAGGAGTACCTGCTTCAAACTCAGCCTTAACGATGTAAACCTGAGAACTTGCGCCACATAATGCGTACCATTCACCGGCTTTTAAACCGGTTACTTCTACTTCCTCAACAGCATTGGCAGTGTTGGTATAGGAAAAAAATTCTCCGTCTTTGTCTTGGATGTAGAATTTCTTCTTGTTGCTCAAGATACTGAAAGTAGCGTTACAGTCAGCATCCGGACAGAAAGCCATCCAACGCTTGCCACCGGTAGGCTCTTCGGTCCCGCTGATTGTAGGAGCGGTAGAACCACCACCGTCTGAAATAATGATACAAGTGATGCCGTTCTGAACCTTAATGTTCGGGGTGTTCTGAGACGAATAGAGATAACCGGAGGGTAACTCCGTGTCTCCTGTTTTAATCTCAAAATTCAGATTAGCAATAGGAGTTCCTGCTGCCCACAAGCTAAAACTTGCCAAAACGGCAGCGGCTAATGTGAAAATCTTTCTCATTGTGTTTAAATGTTTTAGTTAAACGAAAAAATTGGTTTATAATATAGCTTTTGCTATGTGTACTTTACATTTCCGAGACAAAATTACAACTTTTCGCGCATATACGCAAATGTTATTTAGGTATTTTTTGCTTTTTATGCAAAATATGTCAATTTTTACACAAACGGATTTGCACATATGAGATTTTTGTTGTACCTTTGCGCTCGTTTTGAAGAGGTACAATGAAACAGTATAAATATCTTATAGTATTCTTGGTGTCCCTGGCTCTCGTCCCCTCCGCTCTTATGGCCGAGACCATTCGTACAACGCAGGATTTCCAAACTATGGCAGCGGCGAAAACACTTACATTCGCCAATTCCAATAAAACAGGAAAGACGGACTTCGTCACCTATTCCTGTTCAGGGACCAATTCGGTTTTTGCGCTGTATAATAGTATTATTACTATCAAACTGCAACAAAACGGAAGCACGGTTACTACCACTAAAATAAAGGAGTTATCCGAGCTTATTATTAACTTTGAAGCTTCCCAAAAGAACGAAAGAAACCTCAAAGTACAGGTCTCAAAAGATAGCCTCTCTTGGAGCCCGCCGCTGTCCACAACGGATAGTATCGTGTATAGTAGCGGTTCTATGCATGTCACGCTTCCGCGTAATAATTATTATATTAGGATATACAATACCACGGGTACGTACCCTACCTATATCACCGCGATGGATTACCACCAGGACCATTGTAACTGCTTCATCTACCAGCCTGAATGAGAATTGCCAACGATATACTGATTCCTGAACTGGCGCGACTCCTTGCGGAAGGAAAAGAAGTCCGCTTTACCCCTTCCGGCGTCAGTATGAGGCCTTTCATTGAGGGAGATAAAGACAGCGTTGTGCTTGCGCAACTTACGCGCGCTCCGAGAGTGGGGGACATCTTGCTGGTACAGAGTGAGACATTATGCGGTAAGCAGACGTATGTGTTGCACCGCTTGGTACGAATAGAGGATGTTCATTATGTGTTGCAGGGAGACGGCAACTTGGCAGGAGAAGAACGTTGTGAGCAAGGCGATATTATCGGCCGCGTCATTGCCATCGAGACCCCTTCCGGCCGTCGCAAACCCCTCACCCGCGCCCGACTTTGGTACGCCCTACGCCCCATTCGCAACTATCTCTTAAAAATATACCGCCACACCATCCTTAAATGGCTATATAAATAGATATTCATTAATCATTATTCATTATTTTATGCGAACGATTGAAGGATTTAAACTCCGCAAATTAGGTAACGAATACATTTTGGTCGGCGAATCGCTCTCGCTCATCAATTTCAATAAGATGATCACGCTCAATGAAACTGCTGCTTTCCTTTGGGAGCAAGCCGCTGATTCTTCAGCCAAGTCCGGTGCATTCACCGCTCAAGCCCTCTGCAAAGCCCTTTGCGACGAGTACGACGTCGATCCCTCTCAAGCCATGACGGATGTAGATGCTACGATTCATTCTTGGCTCGAAGCTGGAGTGATAGAGAACTAAATGTTCATTTTTTCTTACTATCAAACCTAAACCCGAAAAATGTTGCACTTTTTATGTTGTGCAACATATTTTATGCACGTTTTTTAATATTCGCTTATACCTTATTATTATTCGCGCGCGTAACACCCCCTAAAATTTGCGTGTTTCAAAGAAAAATATTAATTTTGCACCCGTTTTTCGCGTTGTTTGTTTTGAAACAGCGCATAAAAACTTAAAAATAGTATATTTGCTAAATCAACTTGGCAAAATTAACAAACGATAGAAATAAAAGGTACAAAATTAATAAAATTTGTGACAAACGGTCACCTGTTGTCCGAACCGCGGACAACACACATAAATGAAAGGACAAAAAAGATGACAAAATTTACTTTTTTTAATAAACTTTTCTTTACCCTCTTCACACTGCTGACTTTTGCTTTCGGCAATGTGTGGGGAAATACAGTTTCTTCCAAAAACTCCAGCGATGACGTGAGCGGAGGTAAGATTGTTATGGAGGGTAATCATGCGACATTCACATTTGCGGCAGCCAATACCAATATAACAAGAGGGTTGACCGCATATACATTAGGCTCTATTTCGCATGGAGGTACGAAAGAGTGTACATTTACATGGTCTGCTAAAGATGGTTGTTCAATAAAAGTTACCAAAATTGAGTTTGGGGTAAGAGGTTATACCTCTCTTGTTACGAGAACCTCTGAGATGCAAGCCACGTTCAATGGTACTACAAAAGGAATAGGCTCTATTTTAACAACTTTTACAACTTTTTCGGAAACAAATAATAACGGTTTTTCCAGTGGAATTAAACTTACTTTGAAGAATACATGTGGTGGACATGGTATTTTTAGTAAAACTTATGATAATTTTGATTATTATATCGGTGATATTTCTATCACCTATACCATAACTCCTCCTGCTCCAACCATGAAATCAACCACAACGGCTACTATCAATGTGTCGTTGACAAACGAAACGAAGTTGGATATGACGACACTTGTTGGAGTTACGAATGCTGATGATTTTATGCCGGTAGCTTGGAGTTCAAATTCTTATAAGACTCCGGAAAATGTTGCTGGTACAGGGGCCGGATATTTTACCGGCAAATATTTCTATGCAACGAAAGCGGGTGTTTACACTTATAACAATCCGTATATTGCCAAGAAAGACGGTTGCCACGAGAAATCTTCTACGACAACAGGTACGATTACCATCACCGTTAATCGTCTGCCACAAACTTTGACCATGAAGAATGGTGAAGTGTTTGCAACAAAAGATAAGAATAGTCCGACGACATTGGATTTGTCCTCACTGAAAACACAAACAGGCAATGGGGCAGTGACCTATGAACTGGTCGCCTGGCCGAACGCCATGAATGGCAATTCTGCTAAAGACAGTTGTGTTATTGACGGTAAGAACTTCCACGCATGGGTGGCTGGAACTTACACGTTGCGCGCGAAAGCAGCCGTAACGGACCAATACAATGCAGTGACTTCCGCTAACTTCACGGTGACTGTTAAGAAGAATGTCACTTCCATTAGCGGAACAGCTTCCTATAATATCATGGTTGATGGTTCAACGGCGATTGCAAGTTATTCAACCTCAAATACTTCATACGCCACTCCTTTGTATGGAAACTCGCATGATTTCTATTATACTATTTCGCACAGCTTGCCTGCAAATGCAGTCACTATCGGCTGTGCTGCCGGACACGCATCGGAGGTAATCGGTTATACCGGCAGCAATCACACCATTACTGCGTACAATGCCGGAACGGCGGCATTGACTTTGACCCAGAAGGAAACGGATGTTTATACGGGTGCCAGCAAGTCATTTAATGTGACAGTATATAAGTATAACAGCGTATTCAGCGGCGTAGCCAATTTGAATACGACTGTTGAGAATACTGTTACATCCAGTTATGTGTTGACTTATACAAAACCAAATAGTGCTTATGTTGGTGCCGCCAATCATACAGCAGGCACACCGACAGAAGGAGAGAACTCCGGCAACTGGTATTATGTATTGGGGCACAAGGTGACAACGGACACTCAAACGGACTGCCCTGAGGCGTATAAAAATGTAGCAATTACATATGCCGCTAGCTCGAAGACGGCAACCGGTCGCAACCAAGGCGTGGATACTATTAAACTCTATCAAAAAGAGACATATAAGTATAACAGCGGTTCAACCTCTTTCAGAGTAACCGTCGCCAAGAATGGCAATGCTATTTCGTACAGGTGGAATAATACAAGTCGTACCGCTTGGAGCGAGACAATGAACTTTGACGAGAAGGCATCGTTCACGTACTCGGCAAATAACACCGTAAGACCCATCGGTATTGAACAGGTAAAGGGCGTGACCCCAGGTGATACGATTGCTACGTATTCTCCTGAAACAAACAAGATTACTGCTTATTACAACAAAGGTCAGGCTATCTGGACGTTGCATCAGGATGAGAACTACAAGTATGTTGAGGCGAATGCCAAATGTACGGTGACGGTTGCCGAAATGGCTTGTGAAACGTGTTATGCATACAAGTCGGACCCTGATAATAATGTGTCCAAAATCGGAGAAATAGGTTGGGGCGTTGATAGCGTTGCTAGCGTATTGACCTTTGATATGAAACCAAGTGGAACAGCGGCTGGTAATGATGCTTTATTGTCCTACCAAATCTCTGGTAATTGGACAGAAGCAGAAGAAATTACGGCTCCTGGGCTAGGGTTAATATTATATAAATCCATGGATCCAATTTCTTTAAATCCACACACGACTCGTTTGAAATTTGAAAAAGGCGGTGACATTGTAAGTACCAACGTAGGAACCGCCCGTACAGACGACCCGAAAGTGAACAATATCCGTGTCTCGCGCTTAACGTGGTTGGAACTCAACAGTACGCAGACAGGCAAGGCTCTTGATACGTTATATATCCACAAAGAGATAGGTGAGGCAAGTAAGAGCGGTAGTTTCCAACTGAAAATCAGTACTTGCGACACAAATGTCAAGTTGGCAAGCAACGATTCCAAAGTGACGCTGAGCGAGACTTCAATCGCTTTGGCAACAGGTAGCACCTATGACGGTGGCTATGTAGCCAAGAATATTAATGTGACCTATACTTGTGACAAGAAAGATACAACGGATGCCATTATTAGTGCATATACAAAATATGAGCACAAGACCTTTGTTGTTCGTGCTATTACGAAAGCGAATGACCAAGAAATCGTTTGGAAAGAAGGTTTTGAGGGCGACATCGTTTCATTGCCCGTGAACGGATATATAAGTATTACCGATGCAGCAAGTGCTTCTTCCGGTTTGGCACCTGTTCTGTATAGTACGAACAACTCCGCGGTCATTGAGATTGCCGCAAACCGTGAATCCTTTAAGGTCATTTCCGCCGGTTCGGCAACATTGACTGCCAGTCAGGAAGGAAACGACGAATATGAGCCTACTGAAGATACCAAAACCATTCATGGAACAGAGAAGGTTATCCAAAGCATCGTTTGGGATGACACCTTTACTCGTTCGATGGTAGTAGGTGCCAGCAAACAGATGAAAGCTTCGGTGGATACTCTGAATACCCAAACCGGCGCTTACAATCATAGTGATGCACGTACCGCCAAGTTGGTTTATTCCTGTCCGAAGAACAACGGTGTGATAGAGATTGTGGACAGTTGCTATATGCATATTCTTGCAGAGGGTACAACGACCGTGACCGCTTCCGTTGAAGGCGATTCCCGCTATGAAAAGGCATCCTATACCAAATGTGTCTCCGTTCGCCCTGCTTCTGCGGGTTGCGAAAGCCACTCTGTTTATGTGCAGAAAGACACAATGCGATTCTATATTTACGACTTGAATATGCCGGAACTGACGAAGACCATCACTTTCTCACCGGACAGCGGTGTGCCGGATAAGTTGAATTTCTCTGTTCGCGGTGTTTCGTATCATAGAATTGGAAGAGACTTCTTTGAAGGAGATATTGATGTATATCAATCAACAAATAATGGTGCGACATGGGCCAAACTGACGACAATAGATGCTAAACAGGACTCTACTGTAAATTCCGGTGATATCCAATTGGATTCTACAGCGACGATGCTTAAGTTTGTGCGTCCGAAAGGTGGTCAGGGGTATCATTATATTGAAGATCTTGTTGTTTCGCGTCGTCAGTTCCTTACGGCGGTTACTAACACTATCAATTTGGGCGATGTTCCTGCCGGTTCAATACGTACAGACAAGATATCGTTTAACTATTCGGAGACCAAATCAACCGAATTGAACGTGACAAAGGGGAAAGGAGATGAGACCTATAATACATTGGAAGTGGACGAATTAGTTGATATAGAATGCGGTTCGTTTGGACAAGGCGACTTGGAATTCAAGTTCAAACCGACGAAAGTGGGACCTTGGTCGCAGACTGTGACAATCACAGATTCAATATCCACTAAGACGTTCACTGTTACCATCAATGCAAATGTAACGAAAGGGGCTCAATCTATTGTTTGGAATCCTGCCCTTACAACATTCTACACTGTTCAAGAGAACGAATTTAATTCGCAGTTGCCTCAAACGTCAAATAGAGGTCTGGATGTAGCATTGAAATCTCTTAATTCGGGTGTGGTGAGCTTCTCCGGAAAGAATGCTACTATTAAAGGTGCTGGACTTGTAACTATTGAAGCTACTTGTGCAGGAAATGACAATTATCATGATGCCGAAAAGGTAAGCAAGGAATATACGATTCTTCGTACACCGACGGCCATCACGACTTTGCCTGTCATTGGAACTATTCATAGAGGAGAAACTGCGGGGAGCGTTAGCCTGAATACGACTGCTGCACTAGCAAAAGAGACGGTTAATAATACCTCTGTTGAAGGTACATATGCAATTACAAGCCCTGCTGTATTTAGCGAGGGGTCATGTGATGTGACAGTAACTTTCACTCCGAAATATTCAAATCTCTTTGCTCCAAGTACAGCAATTATTTCAGTGGATGTTGAACCGGCTGTCTTTACCTATACGGGAACAGGTGATTGGACAACAATAGGTAACTGGAATATGAAGGAAGTTCCTGGTAGCGGTGATGAAGTAATCGTAAACGGAGATGTAACTATTTCGGATTCAGTGGTCATTAAAGGATTGACCATTATGGAAGGTGCAGGTGTGACTATTAATGTAGAAGGTTCCTTAAAGGTTGGAGATTCTAATTCAAAGTCTCGCGACAATTATGGTGACTTGCACGTAAAAGAAGGCGGTAAGGTGACTCTGACAACCGGAAGACTGAATGTGCGTGATTTCATCTTGGATGCCAAACTTGGTGATTCGGATACGAAGAAAGCTGCTTCTGGGCAAGTGGTTGCTCCGGAGATGTTGGAAATAAACGGAAAGGCTTATTTCCAGATGACCTTCGACCCCGAAGGAGCAATTTCTTACGGATGGTATGATTTCACGGTTCCGTTTGAGGTAAATATTAACGGAGGTATCTCCCGTATTAATAGTGCAGCCGATAAGGTGATGGTGTGTGGTACAGACTTCATAATTATGGAGGCCGATGAGCAAAATCGTGCTAATGGCGGGAAAGGATGGCGTCGACTGAATGGAGGCGTTATGAAACCCGGCAAGTTATATACTATCGGCTTTGATGATGAAGTGAACCAGAATACCTTCCTCTTCGCTTGGAATGGAAACGGTAACTTGACAAATGGAAATAGTTACGCAGCGTGTTATGCTACCGGTGGGGATGGAAGCAAGAATGGCTGGAATGGTATGGGTAATGGTATGTTGCGTCATGGATATCCTAACTGCAGCTATAAAAAACAGGCTTATAATCACAAGGATAACATCTATAATTTGGTGGATGGTAATGTTACCTTCGCGGTTGGCTCTGCATTCTTCATTCAGGTTCCTGCAGCTGATAGCATTGTATGGGCAGAGGATATGGCAGATGAACATCCTGTCTTCGCTCCCAAACATGGGATGAACCAGGTTGACGAGTTCCGCCTTTCACTCCGCGATGAGAATGATAAACAGGTAGATGTCCTCTATTGTTCGGCGGATGAAGAGGCTACTGACGCTTACGTTATTGGTAAGGATCTGCTCAAACTGGGTACGCCGACTGAAGCTAAAGTGGCACAAATGTGGGCTACAAAGGGTGGAAAGAGATTGTGTGACATTGAGGCTGCGTTAGTTAATGATAATGCGGTTGCTCCATTGTCGCTCTTCACTCCGAAGGCAGGCGAGTATATGCTTTCTGTTGAACAAATGCCGGAAGACGCTACGCTCTATCTCACCTATAACGACCAAGTGATTTGGGATCTTACCCAAGGTGCATATATGTTTGTGTTGGAGAAAGGAACCACCGAAGGATATGGTCTGAGCTTCCAGGCAAAACGTGCTCCGCAGGTAACTACCGGTATGGAAAATACGAACGCTGACAGTCACTCTGTTCGTAAAGTGCTGATCAATAATACCATCTATATCATTACTCCGGAAGGGGAAATGTACAATATAATGGGAAAAAATATCCAATAAATTTGCACAATTCAAAAAATTGTTGTACCTTTGCACTCGATATGACAAAGAAACAATACATATTGCCCAATACGGAGGTTACAAAACTCAATACGGAACGAATGATGGGTTTGCCCGATGTTAGCAATCATGGAGGCTATGGAGCACCTCCTCGTCAGGATCCTACGTTCTGATAAAATCACCCTGTTGCGTTTGCAGCAGGGTGATTCTTATAGATTATACAATGATTAGTGTAGTGTCTTGGCCCAGCGGCGTAGATAGTTGTACCACTCTTTTGCATTCGTTGCAACGGGGTGGTTTTCTTTTGTGGCGCCTACGCAAGTCAGATAGAAATGGGCGATGTACCGCGGAGAATAATCCTCTTTTGATATACTGCCTTTGAGTTTCAATAAGCAGAGGTTATTCTGTTGGTCATGTACCAGTTCTCCGGCAAACTTTTTCGGGATGAAGACACCGAGTCCGACCGTCTCTTTGGCATATTTGACGGTGTCATTCACCGGCCAGTCTGTGCCCCAACTGGCCAATAAAAGACCATTGGGAAGAACGATGACAGCGGTATCGCTATCCGGTGCCGGTTTCTTGGCGGGAATCGTTTGCACGCCCGTACAGAGTCCTTCGATAGGTTTGCTTACCCGTACATCGCATCGCATGTCCCTGTGTCCGGCCTTCATCGTGTATTCGGCAGCCAGGTTAACAATAGTCCGTGTTTCCGGATCATCTTCCTTCCCGTCTGGAACGGTCCAGTCCACATCGCTAACGGCAATCCTGGCTTCTCGGGAACTTTCCTTGAGGATCCACTGTTGGCGCTCTCCCACATCCTCAATATGGTGTAATTTATCATGCCAATACTTCACCGTCCCTACTCCGACTGTTCCGCTGACGCGAATAATATCATCCCCATAACCCTCTGCCAGCAAACTGTCATTCGGATACCAGAAACTCTGCGCTAACTCTAACCGCGGTGTACGCTTACAATAGACATCGATCGTCTGCTTCTTGTCGAAATAGATGCGGTATGCCATCTTTTCGCTTTCTACCGCCACGCCGTGATGATGCAACTCATGGTAAGTGTCTGCCCAAGGCCCGTCACACCACGCCTCTACGGGATAACAATGCCGGGTCTTCCCCTCCGCTTGAATAATCCTGTAGCCGGGTACGTCCGAGTAAGCCGGTGTGCCGATCACCCAAAACGATGTCGCTACCCGCGGAGCGCAGCCCGTGAGTAGCAGAGAAAGAATAGCAATATAAATGAAATGACTCTTCACTTTTCACTGTTCACTTTTCAATTGATTCTAACATTCTCTACCGTCGGGGCTAACGTGAATGCTTCGCCTTCGGTCGGACTGATGAGCACATCCTCAATAGTAAGTCCGTCCGTCTGGCGGAAGAGGGCACCGTATGTGGAGCAGATGACGATATTGCGCAGCGTAACGTTTTGTATCTTCATCTCCGGCAGGCCGTTGAAATAGATCGCCCGTTTGATATTCGTACCGCTGATGTCTTCAATGACGATATTGCGGAAGGCAGGCGTCTCTTCGCTCGCTTCCGGTGCTGCCGCGTTCATTCGGGCGGCTAACTCCTCTTCAGTCTCTTCTCCGGCGCCTTTACCACCGTAGAAAAGGTCAAAGAGCAGTCCTTCGTTCGGGATATTCACCATGTTCACGCCTTTGATGAAGATATTCTCCACCACACCTCCGCGACCGCGGGTCGATTTGAAACGCAGACCGACGTCGGTGCCGATATAGAGGTTGTTCATTACCTGCACGTTCTTGATGCCTCCGGACATCTCCGAACCGCATACAAAACCTCCGTGACCGTGATAAACCACGCAGTCATCCACAATCACATTCTCTGTCGGGATGCCTCTGTCGCGGCCGGGTTTGTCCTTTCCCGACTTCATGCAAATAGCATCGTCACCTACGTCAAACGAGCAATGACTGATGACTACGTTCTTGCAACTCTCAACATCCACGCCGTCGCCGTTTTGACTATACCACGGGTTACGGACATTTAAGTCGCGCAAAATAATATTCTCGCAGCACATGGGGTGGAGATTCCATGCCGGAGAGTTCTCAAACGTAACTCCTTCCAACAAAATATTCTTGCATCCTACGAAATGCAGCATCACCGGCCGTAAGAACGATTTCACTTGAGGCCACAAGGCTTCGTCGGTAATCACCGGCACGTTCTGGTCCACACAGTATCCTTGCGCGATAACCGAACCCGAATCCGGATACCATATATTGTTTTCGGTCACAATACCGCCTTTCTCTTTGAGGTGCTTCTTCCATTGTCCGTCCGTCATCTTGGCTTTCTTCAGCGGTCGCCACCAATCGCCGTTACCGTTGAAGGTACCGTGTCCGGTAATGGCAATATTCTCTGCGTTCAGTGCGTTGAGAGGACTGGTACAGCGTTTCGTAGGAATACCTTCAAACCAGTCATCGAAAATCTCATATAAGTCAAGATCATGCGAGAATATAATCAGACTGTTCGGCGCTGTGTACAGACGTACATTCGATTTGAGGGTCAGCGGCCCCGTGATATAGATACCTTCCGGAATGATGACGGTGCCGCCGCCGGCAGCATTACAGTCGTCAATGGCCATCTGAATGGCTTCTGTCGATAATACGATTCCTGTGGGATCTGCTCCGTAGTCTGCTGCATTGAACGTGCGTTTGGGGAATGAAGGAACAGGTACGCGCGGCATTTCGAAACAAGCCGACTTGGTGAGTCGGTTGATGTCGCGTTGGGTGGTCGTTTGATACTTTGGCGCTGATGTACAAGCGCTCATAATGGCTGCTGATAGCAGCATGATAGAGAGTTGCTTTTTCATATGTACAAATTTTTAGGATATTCTATAGCTGTTAGCGATAATCCTTCCGGCGGCGCCGAGTGACCTGCTTTACAGCGGTCGTGCGCAGCGATAATAGTCCGTAAATCCTCTTCCTGCATCTTCCCTCGTCCTATTTCAAACAGTGTTCCTACGACCGCGCGAACCATGTTGCGCAGGAAGCGGTCGGCGGTAATGACAAAATAGGCTTCGTGCTCGTTTTCTATCACCCATTCCGCCTTTTTTACATCGCATATCATCGTCTTGGCATCCGTGTGTACGCGGCAGAAAGATGCGAAGTCCTGCTTACCGAGCAGGAGCCGTGCGGCTTTATTCATCGCCTCGAAATCAAGTCCCGGTGCTACCCGCGTATGGTTGATATAGGTGAACGGGTCTTTGCGGGTCGTGATGCGGTAGTAATACGTCCGGGATGTCGCATCAAAACGGGCGTGTGCATCGTCTTTCACCCGTTGAATGGCATGCACGGCAATCGAGTAGGGCAGGAGATTGTTGAGCCGTGCACCAAAATTGGCAGGAAGGGCTCTGTCCCAATCGAAATGCGCTACCATCTGCTCTGCATGCACACCGGCATCGGTACGACCGGCAAAAGTCAGCGCTACAGGCGTGCGTAAGATGGTTGCAAAAGCAGCTTCCATCTCTGCCTGTACCGTGTTTCCGTTCGGCTGTGTCTGCGAACCGTGGAAATCGGTGCCGTTATATGCAAATTCTATAAAATACCGCATAACTGTTGGTTTATCTCCGGCGATAACTTCGCCTTGTACGCGATGAACGCACCGATGCCGATGATGACCAGACTGCGCAGGATGCTGTCCAACCATATATTCATCGGCGGTAAATATGTCTGCATCGCCCAATTGAGGGCAAAAAGTGCGGCTAAGAGCATTAGGATCAGCCACCACTTCGTATCAATGATCTTCAAGCGGCAGAAGGGCACTACGGTCGCAATAATAAGCAGGTAATACAGCCCATAGGACAGTAAGTTGCTTATCGCGGCGCCTTCCATGCCGTAAAGAGGTACCAGATAATTATTCAGCAGCAATGCACTGACCGTCAAGATCAGCGAAAGCAGCAAACTGAAAGCATAAAAACGTGAGTAGTTCAACGCCGAGAAACAGATAGAGAATGTCCCCAAAACCAATTGGCTGACACCCAGGATGAGCACTACATTCTTTGCGGTAGCAAATGTAGCGCCGTTTGGTAAGATATGGAAAATAAGGTCGATATTAATCCATATTGCAAGCAGAATAAATCCGCCGATAAGGAGCATGTTTCTCGTTACTTGTTTGATCAAAACCGAACATTCTTCTCGGTTGTTTTCCTTGATGGCACGTGCCAGTTGCGGCGAGGCGATTGCCGTAACCGACCGGTTGGGTACACTCACCAACACCGCCATATAGGTCGCGATAGCAAAGATACCGGTACTGTCCAGTCCCATTTTCGCAGTGACGAAGAAAGAAGAGAGAGTAGGCGCAAGAACGGACGTGAGCGCAGAGATAACCAGAAAGCCTGTATACGTCAGATAGCGTCGTACAAGCGATTTGTTCTCGCGCAGGAAATGCCAATCCGGTTTCAGTTTGATGGGCTTAAGCGAGAAGAAGTAAATGCAGTTGATCAACGCAGCGACGGCGTAGTTGATGCAAATACCGATAACCAGTCCGTCCAACGATACGATACGGAACGCATAAAGCAGATAGATCACCAACATCCCGACGCGTACCACCAGTTCGCGCACCGTACGCGGAACAACGATATGCATCAAGGCGGTGCTGGCAGACTCGCAGATCGTCTGGTAGAGCATGAAGAACGATATCGGAAGTACAAAATAGTAGTACTCCACGAAAAGCGGTGACTTGTCGCCGAACCATGCTCCGAGCGGAACCCGGCATGCCCAATAGACAAGCGTAAAAAGGACCAAGCCGATAAAGGGAACTACCAAGGCCCAGAAGAAGAAACCGTGGTCCTCATCGCTGTCTTTTTCCCGGAAGTAGGGATAGAATCGGATGATACTGGCTGTCGTTCCCAACTGAGCCAGACCGATAAAGAGCGTAGCGGCATCGATAAGCACCCGTGCCAACCCGATTTCCTCGGTAGTGAGGAAACGGGTTAACACGAAGAACGTGGTGACAACGCCTACGGCGATGCCCAAATAGGTAACGATTGTACCACGTATGGATTGCTTAGCGATTACGCCCATAGATTAGTTACTTGATCTCCAATAACTCCACAGTAAAGATCAGGGTTGCATACGGAGGGATAGAAGCACCGGCTCCGCGCTCGCCGTAACCTAACTGATACGGGATATACAGTTTGTATTTCGATCCTACCGGCATGAGTTGCAGACCTTCGGTCCAACCTTTGATAACGCCGTTGAGCGGGAACTCGATCGGCTCGCCGCGCTCATAGCTGCTGTCGAAAACAGTACCGTCGATGAGCGTGCCTTCATAATGTACTTTGACGGTTTGTTCTGCGGTCGGTTTCTTGCCCTTGCCTTGCGTCAATACCTCGTATTGCAAACCGCTCTCGGTGGTCTTTACCTCTTCGCGCAATGCGTTCTCCTGGAGGAATTTCTCACCGGCTGCTTTCGTCTCGCCGAATTTGAGTTTGGAAACAACACCCTCTACGTACTCTCCGGCTGTCTGCATATTCATCTGCTCGGTGTAGTTGTACAGACCGTTGATGAAGCCTTGCTTGATAAGGTCGAATTTAGTCTCCAGACCCTCGATGCCGAGTAATCCGACGGGTTCTTGCTCGCGAATGGCTTTACCTACGTTCTTGCCCATAGCTACCATCTGTACGTTGTGTACTTTCTCTTTGAGACCTTTGTTGACATTGTCGATGAACTCTTCAATCGGGTCGCCTTCTTCGTTATCGGACAGCAAGTACATCTTAAGCTGGTTGCCGTTCAGCAAACCGAACGCGTAGTTAAGCGAGTCGAGTTTGGATTTCAAGTCAATCGTCTTGACGCTCTTCGGGCATTTGGCATGCACCACTTCTCCTTCCAGCTTGTCTTCGGACTGTGCTTGGTAAGCTGCCATAAAGAAAGCCTGTGCCTCTTCGATATTCATCATCGTGGTGTCATCGTAGAGCGCATTTACGAGTCCTTGCAGGTACAGCTTGCCGTTAAAAGGCCATGCGGAGTTCTCTGCCAATCCGTTTTTCTCAAATCCGTTAACGGACGAACCGAACTGACGGCCGGCCTGCGCGATTTCGCTGAGTTCTTCCTCTTTGTCCTGATACGCTTTGTCCAGGGCGTCAATGAACTCGGTCACTGCTTCGTCACTGCTGTCATTCGATAAATAATACATTTTGATTTGCAAACCGTTCAGCAGACCGACTGCATAGTTGAGAGAGTCTGTTTGGTTGTTGAGTTGAACGTCTTGTGCTTTGTAACTGTTGCCGCACGAAATCATAGCCAGTACGGCAAGCAAAAGAATACTTAATTTTTTCATTGTGTGATTTGTAATTTGTGATTTGTTATTTATTTATTCGATTTCTAATAATTCTACCGTGAAGATGAGGGCGGCATAAGGCGGAATGGAAGCACCTGCTCCGTGCTCGCCGTAGGCCAGTTGGTAAGGGATGAAGAATTTGTACTTCGAACCTACCGACATGAGTTGCAGACCTTCGGTCCATCCTTTGATAACGCCGTTGAGCGGGAACGAGATAGGCTCTCCGCGTTTGTAACTGCTGTCGAAAACAGTGCCGTCGATGAGCGTGCCTTCATAATGAACCTTCACCGTGTCGGTGGCTTTGGGTTTCTGACCGATAGTGGCTTCCAATACCTCGTATTGCAGTCCGCTGGCGGTTACTTTCACGCTTTCGCGCTTGGCATTGTTCGCAAGGAACAGTTCGCCGTCTGCCCTCGCAGCACCGGCTACTTTGGCTTCCAATTCCTGGAAGAATTGATTTAATACCTGTTGCGCCTCTTGATAGCTGATTTTGGGTTTCTGATGTGTGAGTACATCTTCAATGCCAGTTGCCAAATCCTGATAGTTCAGCTTCTCTACACCGCTGCCTAACAGGTTCTGACCCATCGAGAGACCTAATGCATAACTGATTTTGTCCATAATAAATATCTTTAAACTTTAAACTCTCAACTTTTAAGTACCGCCGCGTAGCGCGATAGGTACTTGCCGAGGATGTCAAACTCAATATTGACGACCGTGCCCGGTTGGATATATTTGAAGTTGGTGTTCTCTTCGGTGTAAGGAATGATACAAACGGATACATAGCCTTTGTCACCCTTGATATCGGGTTCGCAAACCGTGAGACTCACGCCGTTGATGGTCACCGAGCCTTTGTCCACGCAGAAATAACCGCGTTCGATCATCTCGCGGGAGGAGTCATACTCGAAGCGGTAATACCAACTGCCGTCGGTCTCTTTGGCTTCGATACAAACGGCTTTCTGATCCACATGACCTTGTACGATATGTCCGTCCAGACGTCCGCCCATCAGCATCGAGCGCTCTACGTTCACCCAATCGCCGACCTTCAGCAAGTCCAGATTGGTCAGACGAAGCGTCTCCTGCATGGCGGTGACGGTATAGAGGTCGCCTTCAATCTTGACGACCGTCAGGCACACACCGTTATGGGCAATCGACTGATCAATCGATAGCGGTTCGCCGAACGGGTTGCGCAGCGTGAAGTGTTTATTGGTCTGCTCGGTCTCTATCTTAACGACCTGAGCCATTGTTTCTACGATTCCTGAGAACATTTTGTAACGGAAAATCTTTACGGGTTAATACAAACAGATAGATGCCGATCAGCAGGGTGCCGACGGCCATGAGGAGCCACATATTGTGGATATAATACAGACGCAGGGCGTAATACACGGCGAGCAGACCGAGTGTCAGCGCGGTATATTGGCCGATACGTTTGAGGTCGTAAGGGATGGGGGCTTTCTTCTGACCGATGAAATAGGATAGCAGCATAATCACGAAATAGCATACCAGACTGCTGCCGCAACTTGCCCAATAACCGATGAGCGGAACGCCGACAATCTGCAGTATCAGGGTGATTGCCAAACCGATGAGCGAGAACCACGCACCCCATTTGGTCTCGTCCGTCAACTTGTACCAGAAACTGAGGTTGAAATAGATGCCTTGGAAGACATAGGTCCAAAGCACGACGGGCACGATCTTCAGTCCTTCCCAATACGCGCTGGATACGATATATCGGAATATATCCAGATAGAAGATCACGCCCAGGAGGATGAGATACGAGAAGATGATGTAGTATTTCATCGCGTCGGCGTACGCTTCCACGGATTGTCTGTCTTTATGTTTGGCGAAGACGAACGGCTCGTACGCATAGCGGAAAGCCTGGGTGAACATCATCATCACCATCGCCACTTTGAAGCACGCGCCGTAGATACCCAGTTGTGCCTGCGCGTCATCTCCGGTATAGAGATACGGGAAGAGGATACGGTCGAGCGTCTGATTCATGATACCGGCCACGCCGAGTACCAGGAGCGGCAG
>JAFVHA010000133.1 GCA_017478035.1 Paludibacteraceae bacterium
GCAAAGTCATCATTTCCGGAGACAATTACGGAAAATTCTATAATGACGAAGGTATTTTGAGGATAGGAGTTTTTGAATTCTTACTTAATGTCAACTGCTTAGACGAATAATGTGAATATGTAATTTGAGTACTATGATACGAGTAAATTGTTTCTTCCAAGCCACCGATGGCGACACTTACAAGGACGCACTGCGTGCTGCAGTGGCTCTTACCGAACTTTCACGCAAACACGCAGGTTGTATTGCCTACGATGTATTCCAGAGCGCGACCCGCTCGGACGTTTTCATGTTCTGCGAGACATGGAAAGATGATGCTTCGCTCAAGGCTCACTCCGAAACACCGGAGTTCGCGAAATACGGCAAGGCAATGCGTGATTGCGGACAGTTAAAAGTAGAGAAGTTAGAGTTTTGAAGCTTGAGGAAGCCATAACGTACGCCATCATGTCGGATGGTCATGGAAAGACGACTGACCAGATAGCCGCCGCTATCAACCGCAATGCCTGGCACATCCGCAAGGACGGCAAGCCCGTGACGAGCGCACAAGTCTATGCCTGCATTTGCCGTTATCCTTCCATCTTCACCAAGGAAGCCGGACGCATCTGCGTGATGCTATAATCCACAGGGCGTGGACAATTAGGCTCACAAAAGATTTTCGCTTTTGTTTTTTAAATACACCAGCCGCAGGGATGAGCCTACCTGCGGCTTTTTTTTGGTGTCTTTTGGTAATTGAAGCCAAAGCCATATCTTTGCACAAAAATACAAAGGTATGGCTTTATCTATTACTACAGAGCTGCAGTCCACGTACTACACGTGCGACATCCCCAATATCGGTATTGATACCGACCGAGCTTCGCTTGTCTTCACTCTCAAGGTGAAGGGAAAGCAAATCTTCAAAAGCACCTACTATGCCTCCAACGGCAAAGTTACGGTGCGCGATATCCTTTCTATCATTGAAGCGTACTTCATTCAGCAAGGCTATTCGTACCAGACCGTGAGCATCACGGCTGATGATGGGGATGAGCCCGTCACGGCTACTTTCCATGCCGTCTATTGCCATTTCCATTGCATCTCAAAGCCTGCTGAAGAGTTTGTGGAGGAGAACTTCTTTACCACCGCCACAAGCCGTGTCGTATCGCTTAACTGCCCGCAGCCCCTTGCCGGGTATTTCAGCAGGGGTCGCCACTCCGTCAGAGTGTCCGCCATGTATCAACTGCCGGACGGCACTACGAAGTCAACCGGCTACACCGAGAGCATCAACGTACCGCTCGTCGGTATGAAGACAATCACCGTCAATCCGGCTACAATCGAGGAAGAACTGTCGGACGCTTTACACATGGATGTAAAGCTACTTCAGTTCTCCTATGAGATTGAATCCCGCCGCTGCCATTTCTTCATACAGCGCACACCTTCTACGCGGAGTTTCTATTTCTGGAATGCGTTCAATTGCAAAGAGGCAGTTACTTTCTTCTCCGAAACCGTAACCGAGTTGGAAACCGACTTCTCCGAAGCGGTCATCGAGCACCAACTCGCTTACTACGACGTAGAACACACGCATACCTACCAAACACAAACAGGAGATCTGCTCCTCATGCAAGCACGCTGGCTGGAGCAGTTCTTCACCTCGCCCAAGATACAACTCGCGCAGAAGATCAATGGCACGAATCCGCTCGTGCTCATAGCCGACTATGAGCACCAAATAACCGATGCGCCTGGAAGTAATAATCAGGTCAATTTCAAGTGGAAATTTGCCGACAAGCGCTTAACGCTGAACGATTTTAGCCTTGATGATGGCATCTTTACCGAACCATATTCGGAGGAGTACGTATGATCGAAGTTGCACCCACACAAGAGCAAGCCCAATCCGAACGCGAGCAATACGTTCGCGCCTGGAATGATACGATGATAAAAATCTGGCAGGAACGTATCACCTTACTGGACGTCATTGATACGGGCAGATTACTCCAATCGCCTTGCACAATACCTATACAGGCTGACGGGCGATTTGTCGAGCTTACCATCTCTGAACAGTTCCTCGAATACGGCCTTTGGCAGGACTTCGGAACTGGGCGCGAAACGCCTCGCGGAAACAAGGGAGATATAGGTCGAACCAAAGTGCGCCAACGCCGACCTTGGTTCTCAAAAAAATACTACTCCTCCGTCCTCAACCTCCGCGATTTCTTCGGAGAGAACCTTGGTCGAGAGTTCCAAGGTATCATGGCGGACATGTTTGAAAGAATCAATAAATTGTAATACTATGAATAAGACGCAAATCCAATCCCTCATCGAGAACTTGCGAATGCAGACCGCCGCAAACTCGATCACGCCAAACATGTTGGCGAACATTCTTACGGAGTTGAATAATAATTCGGCTTCGACCACCCCGCAAGGTGATACCACTATCGAAGCCTCCGACGCGCCTTTGCTCTATTGCGAAGTGCGCAATGGCTTGCTGTACCTTCGTAATTACGAGTACTACACGGCGCTTGGGTTAGAGCCTATCTTGTTCCGCTACATCAAGAAGAAAAACCGCTGGAACATCCAAGGCTCTAACTTGAAGTACGGCCCGAAAAAGAAAGGCTGGTTCGCGAACGGCAAGCAGCACACCCTTCAGATAGGTACTGGTGGTCTCGTCAAACGGAATTACAAGGTGATCAACACCTACAATTTATCCGGCGATGACTATCGCTTTACTGCCGATACCTTTGTCCGTACCAATGCCGATGTAGAAACGAATCGCGGCATTACTTGGGGGTGCTGCTCGATTAGCCGGAGCAATCGCAACGGCTACCGAATGGTGCGCCTGCCGTTCGCAATCGGCTTTGCCCAAAAGGTAACGGACGAGCAAGCCGCCGTTACTGTCGGCAGCCTCGTATCGAACCTGGCACCGTTCTTTATTCGAGGACAGAGGAAAAGAGATGATATCTATACTTGGGCATTCAGCCGATAAAAAAAGGGGGAGGAGCACGGGGGGCTGCATTGCTGCAGGCACGCGCTTCCTCCTTACACTCCCGCCGGTGAGCACAGAGGCCTCGCGGAGCGGGGCACGCTCAAGACTGGATGCAGATCCCAGAGAGCAGGGGCCGAGGTCCTTTGTCGCACGAGGCAACGGGGCTCTCCGTAATCCGCTGCAAAAGTACATAAAATAGTCGAAATCTCAAAAGACACGCCTAAACCAACCCTTAAAACTTTATAATATCATGTCAAAAATCAAAGCCTTAACACCCCAAGCGTGGGTCGCAATCGCCCTCGCTGTTGTGGCAGCAGCCACCTTCATTGCCGGTATGATTATCCCGCCTCCGGGCGAGGTGCATCCTTCCATCATCCAAGGTATCGGCTTGATGATCGTCCTCGTAGCCATCTTCTTTGGATGGGATGCCGTCATACGAGGGTTCGAAACCAAGTTTGAGCACGGCAAAACCAAAGTCACCATCTCCGGTAAGCGCCATGCGCATACCGAAAACGCGGACACCGCAGAAGGGAGGGAAGATGAGAACAATCAATGAAATCATCGTCCACTGCACAGCAACACGCGCTTCGCAGAAGGTCACGGTTGCTGATGTCACGCGCTGGCACAAGCAACGCGGTTTCGCTACGATTGGGTATCATTACCTCGTTGATCAGGCAGGGAATGTGTTCCCCGGCAGACCGGAGGCCACACCCGGTGCACACTGCCTTGGGCACAACGCGAAATCAATCGGTATCGCGTACTGCGGCGGGCTCGACGCAAGCGGCAAGCCTGCCGACACGCGAACCGAACCCCAACGAGCCGCCTTGCTTGGTTTACTAACCGAGCTCAAACAAAAGTATCCATCCGCATCTATCCACGGACACCGAGATTTTGCCCAGAAAGCATGCCCGTGTTTTGATGCCACTAACGAGTACGCTGCCCTATGAGAACTATCTGCAAAAACCTCCGCGCATTGATACTCATGGCTTGCGTCCTGCTTTGTGCTTGCCACACAACCAGACACACAGTGTCTGTCGTTGATGCAGAGCAAGACACCCAGTCCACGCACCATGAACAGACTACCACCCAAAGGCTGGATAGTCTTATCTCAACGCTCTCCGCTTCTGCGGATAGTATAAC
>JAFVHA010000134.1 GCA_017478035.1 Paludibacteraceae bacterium
CCCCTTTTGTGTAAAAAATGCCAAAAAACGTAATATTTTCCCCGAAATATTTGCATGTATGGAAGAAAAATAGTACTTTTGCACGTTTTTTGGAAAAACTGTCCCCGTAGGGGTTCGACTTGACTGTAGAAGAATATTATGTATTGGACACTTGAATTAGCTTCTAAATTGGAGGACGCTCCATGGCCGGCAACCAAAGATGAGTTGCTTGATTATGCTAACCGTATTGGTGCGCCTGCTGAGGTAATTGAGAATTTGAATGAATTGGAGGGGGAGGACGAAGAGCAGTACGAAAGTATCCTGGATATTTGGCCTGATTACCCCACACAAGATGAGGATTTCTTCTTCGACGAGGAAGAGTATTAATACATTGAAAATTGAAACGTTATATTGTTCTTTTGTTGGGGCTCATGGCCGTGTTAACTGCGAGCGCGCAGTTCGATCCGCAAATGGGACAGTATATGTATTTGCCGACAGCCTATAATCCTGCAGCGGCAGGGGAAGGCGATCTGATGAAAGTGGCGGGGATGCACCGCATGCAATATGTGGACATCACCAATGCGCCGATGAGCACATGGTTCTCTTTCACCTCTCCCTTCGTAATAGGCAAAACGCGTCACGGCGCCGGAGTGAAGTTTTTGAACGACCGTTACGGATTGTTTACGAACCAGGCTTTCTACGTCCAGTATGCTTACAGACAGAAACTCGGGAAAGGATATCTGAGTGTGGGGTTGGATCTGGGTTTTGTAAATGTGGGCTTCCGAGGCGACTCCGTGAACCTGAAGGATATGGAGGATGAGTATCATGACGCGAATGACGAAGCGATTCCGCAAGGTAGCAAGTCCGGCATGAAATTTGACATGGGGATAGGTCTCTATTATTGCACACCGACATGGTGGGTGGGAGCCAGTTACAGCCATTTGACGCGCCCGACGGTCGATTGGGATGATTATTCGGATGTGACGCTCGTGGGAACGATGTATGTGTCCGGCGGATACCACTTCCGCCTGAAAAACCACAAGGAATGGGTGCTGACACCGAGTGCGATGGTGATGAGTGATTTTATCAGTTGGGATGTGAACCTCACGCTGATGTGCGACTATAAAGACCGTTACCGCTGGGGACTGGGATATAGAATAGACGGAAGTGTTAATATACTATTGGGTATAGATATTATATCGGGATTGCAATTGGGGTATAGTTGTGAGTTGCCGACCAACAAACTGCTGTTGGAGAGTTATGGCAGCCATGAGATATATTTGGCCTATGGCTTTGACATCCTGAAACCGAAAAGAACGAACAAATATAAATCAATTCGATACTTGTAAGTATGAAAGTAACAAAGATTTTGCCGTTGATCGCTTTGGCGATTGCAGTGGCGAGTTGTAACAGGCCTGCCGGTGAACTGGTGGGTGCGTACAAGAGCACTAATTTCAAGGAGGCGAATCCTTATGGTATGTTGTTTATCAAGAAGGGTTCCTTTATGATGGGTGCCAACACACAGTCTGCGGTTTTCGAGCAGCCTGACAATATTGTGATGGTTACGGTGGAGGCATTTTGGATGGATGAAACCGAAATCACCAACAATGAGTATCATCAGTTCGTCAATTGGGTGCGTGACTCGATTGCATTGACGAACCTCGTAGCTGCCGGTCTCACCGATTACGCTATTCAGCCGAAGGACGAAGATTTCGATGAGGAGAACTATCGTATCGACTGGCGTAAGAAAGTACCATGGAAAAGCAAAGAAGAGGACATAGTTGACGCATTGTCTTCGATGTTCTATTCGGATGGCGGATTGAATACGAATCATCTGCACTATCGCTATACATGGGTGAATATGGACGAGGCACTGCCGCAACGTAATAAATTCGATGTGGCGACGAGTACCTATCCTCCCGGAGCAACCGCTCGTGTAGATACGTTCTGGGTAAACGCAGAAGGTGAGATCAAGGACTCGACTATCTATCGTCCGCTGAAAGAGCCGAAAGACCTGCTGACCGAGAAGATCATCTGTATCTATCCGGATACGTTGGTTTGGGCACGTGACTTCCAGTTCTCGTACAACGACCCGTTGCTCCAGATGTATTTCAAGCATCCGGGCTATGCGGAGTATCCTGTGGTAGGTATTACCTGGGAGCAGGCTCACGCGTTCTGCAACTGGCGTACCAAACTGTTTAACGCCCATTCTGCAGCAGAGGCCAATGACTATCGTCTGCCGACCGAGGCTCAGTGGGAGTATGCTGCCCGTGGTGGCCGTAAGATGGCGATGTATCCTTGGGGTAGCAACTATGCACGTGACGCCAAGGGTTGTTTCTTTGCTAACTTCAAGCCGTATCGCGGTGCCTATAATGATGATACGGGTACTACGACGATGAAGGTGGCTCAGTTCCGTCCGAATGACTTCGGTCTGTTCGACATGGCCGGAAACGTATCCGAGTGGACCAACTCCGCTTATCAGAGTGCTGCCAATACGCATATCCACGACTTGAACCCGGATTATTCGTATATGGCTCGTAAGGCGGATCCGGACATCCTCAAACGTAAAGTCGTGAAGGGTGGTAGCTGGAAAGATATCAGTTATTTCATGCAGTGTGGCGTTCGTACCTATGAGTATCAGTACGAGAGCCGTCCGTACATCGGCTTCCGCTGCGTTCGCTCGTACATCGGCGATTAATAAATAAGATAATCAATATACATTAACATATAAGTAATAAATTACTATGGCTACAGAAAAAGCTGCAAACCAAGGTTTTGGTGCAAGATTCTTTCATTGGTACGAATCCTACCAAGGTAAGAACGTTGTAAACATCGTTTATTCCGCTGGTGCATCAGTCGTTATTATTGGTGCATTGTTTAAGATTTTGCACTGGCCGGGTGCAAGTCAGGTGCTTATGATCGGTATGTTTACCGAGGCATTCTTGTTCCTCATCGGAACATTGGAGCATCCGCATCCCGAGTTCCACTGGGAGAATGTGTTCCCGCAATTGTTGGAGTTTGGTACCAAACCCGAGTTGCTGGAAGAAAAATCAAAGCAGGCTCGTCCTACGCTGTTAGGCGCAGGTGTGGCAGGCGGACCGAGCGTTACCGGTATTAATACGGGACTGCCGACTACGGCACCGGTGAACGGAGATCCCGCACCCGTTGCTTCGGGTAAAGTGCCTACTCTCAAAGACGAAGACTTGAAGGCCCTTAAAGACGGTATCGCTGATTTGGCCAAGACCGCAACGCAGTTTGCTGAGTTGGGTAAAGTGGCTCAGACAGGTGTTAAACTCAATGAGAAACTGGCTGCCGCAGAAGTGGCTACAGAATCTTACACTCAGGCTACCGCTGTGCTTGCACAGAACTATGCTCAGATCAGTGGCGACATGCAGAATATCGCAGAGGAAACCAAGGCTTACAAGGCCGGAGTTGAGCAGGTAGGTAAGAGTATCGCTTCGTTGAATACCGTTTATGAACTTCAGTTGCAGTCTGTCAATGCTCAGATGGAAGCTCAGAAGAGCGCAGCAGCTGCAGCAAAAGAGGTGGCAGAAGCTCAGGTGGCATTCGCACAAGGTGCTAAACAGTTGCAGAAACAAGTGGCTGACCTCAATGGTATCTACGGTAGCATGTTGAATGCCCTCGCATAAGATATTCGAACAGAAACAAATTGTAAACAACAATAAAACACTTCAGCAATGGGTGGAGCAAAAAACTGTCCGGAAACCCCGAGACAAAAAATGATTGGTATGATGTACTTGGTGCTCACCGCCATGTTGGCGTTGAACGTAAGTACGGATATCCTTAACGGTTTTACACTGGTGGACAACAGTCTGCACTCCTCTATCGCTGCATCTGACACTCGTAATGCCAAGCTTTACCGCGACTTCAAAAAGGCTAATGCTGACAACCCGGAGAAGACGCAAGAGTGGTTCGATAAGGCGGTGGAAGTACAAAAACGCGCAGACTCGCTCTATAATTATATCCAGGATTTCAAGGAGCATATCGCTATCTTGGCCGATGGCCAGACGAAAGTGGCGGCTTGGAAAGAGCAGGGTATTGACCCGACAATGCATATTGAGGGAAACTCCAACTTGGACGTTACCGGCCAATATGCCATCGTGCAGGGTAATGGTGCGAGACTGAAAGAAATGGTAGCTTACTATCGTGATTTCGGTGCTGCGTTAGCAGAGCAAGATGCTGAGTTGCGTCAGTCCATCCTGCAAAACCTGGCTACGGAACGTGGTTGGAATGCTCACGAGAAAGACTCCTGCGACTGGGAGGTGGCTGTTTTTGACGGCATGCCTGTGGGTGCGTCCATCACGATCTTGACCAAGATGCAGAATGACGTTCGTTCGACGGAGAGCCAGTTGATACAATACTTAATGGATCGCACGGACGCGGGTGACCTGCGCGTGAATAAATTGAACGCGTACGTGATACCTAATTCGAACTATGTGATTCGTGGCGGTAAATATTCGGCTAAGATTATTCTGGCGGCTATCGACTCTACGCAGACTCCTGAATACTATGTGGATGGTCAGCGTATCAACGATCAGGGCCTCTACGAGGTAGCTGCAACGAGCGTAGGTCTGAAGAAATATTCGGGTTGGATTGCTTATCAGAATCCCGCTACCGGCGAGATGGAGAATCTGCAGTTCCAAAGCGAATATAGCGTCGGACAACCGGCTGTAACCATCTCCAACGATGACCTGAACATCATGTACCGCAAATACTCGAACAAATTCTCTATCTCCGTTCCGGGTGTGGCGAATGACAAGGTGAAAGTAAGCGTGGAGGGTGCGCAGGTACGTCGTGAGGCGGATAAGTGGATTATCGTTCCGGGAGACGGTTCCAAGAGCGTGAAGATCTCCGTTTCTGCCGAGATTGACGGTAAGGTGCAACCGATGGGTACACAGGTTTACCGCGTAAAAGCATTGCCGGATCCGCAGGCTTATTTCTCAGCTCGTGAGAAAGAGTATTCGTCGGGTAACATTGCTTTGAGTTCGTTGACGCACTCTTCGGGTGTTGTAACGGCTTCCTATGGTCCTGACGGTTTGTTGAACTTGCCGTTTAAGGTAACCAGTTTCCGCGCGATTATCAATGGTATGACCACGAATTCATCCGGCAACAAGTTCACGTCGGACCAGATCAACCAAATCAACAAGTTGAAGAAAGGTGGTATGGTTGTGCTTCAGGATATTCGTGCCGTAGGCCCCGGTGGTCAGGAGAAACGCTTGGCGCCGCTCGTATTAACACTGAATTAATACCGAATAATTATGATAAAGAAACTTAGTATTATCGCTTGTCTGTTTTTGGGCATCGTTTCCGTGCAGGCACAGCATCAGGTAATCTCGTTCTTCGATGAACTGGGAACGGCTCGTATTCAAACGGAGGAGTTCTCGCAGGCTCACGATACGATCGTGATGGTGGATCACCGTATTGACGATGTGATCTGGTCTCGCTATGTGTATCGTATCATTGATATGCGCTATAAGCAGAATTATCAACTCTATTTCCCTGCAAAGGCGGATGATCCTGACTATCGTAATCTGTTTAAGGTCATCGTAGATGCTGTAGTAGACGGCATGCCTATCTACCCGCGTGGTGCAGAGACCATCAAACCGGATTTCAAATCGGTAGAGCCTTTCACCAAAGCGCAGATTCCTATCGATGCCTTTATGGTAGTGGACAAAACCGAGGACCACTCGGACGATGAGGATTTCTGGAATATCTCGCGTTCTACCGCTATGTTGGTTAACTACGATAGCGTTTCGGACCAGCTGCGTGCCAATCCCTTCTCTTTTGAGAGTGTGGTTCGTAACCAGTTGAAGTATTTGATTCAGGAGATCGTGTTCTTCGACAAGCATACGTCCCGTCTGCATACAAAGATCATGGCGATCGCTCCTTTGCATCCTGTTTTGATCAGTACGCAGGACAGCACGAAGGTAATGTCTTCCTTGCGCGAGTCTATCATGTTCTGGATCCCGTTCGACGGTCTGCGTCCGTATCTGGCAATGCAATATGCGATTCCTAACCGCAACGAGACGAAGCGTGTGACCTATGATGAGTTCTTCCAGAAACATCTGTTCACTTCCTATATCGTCGGAGAGGGCAATATGTATAATCGTTGGATTCCGGATTATACGTTTAGCGATGTGCCTGCAATCCGTAAGGAACAAGACCGTATAGCGACAGAGTTGCTTAATTTCGAACAAGACCTTTGGGAATACTAAATGTCTAAGCATCGGTTTAGCAATTCCTACTTTATTTCCACGGTCAGCGTCTCGCTGGTGCTGTGCCTTATAGGCTTGGAATGTGTGCTCCTGCTTTCTGCAGGAGCGCTTCTTACGCGCATGCGCGAGAACATGACCATCACGGCGGTTATTGCGCAGGATGCCGATAGTACCCAGTGTGCACGCTTTGAACGTATGCTGGAGGCTGGCAAGGCGTATAGCAGGTATCGCTATGTGTCCAAAGAAGAGGCTTTGCAAGAACATATAACGTCCTTGGGAGAAGACCCGAGTGCTTTTTTAGGGTATAATCCGCTTTCCGCCAGTTATGAGATTCATCCGTCGGATGCATACAGTGCCCCAGACAGTCTGGCAATGATCGCTTCGCAGTTGGAATCGCTGCCGTATGTATCCGAGGTGATTTATCCGCGTGACTTGGCGGATCTCATGAGCAGTAATGTGCATGATTTCTCGCTTATCCTGTTGGGCGTCGCCTTGTTGCTTCTCGTGGTTTCCATGGTACTGATTGTCAATACGATTCGCCTGCAGATCTATTCCAAACGCTTTATCATCAATACGATGACCCTGGTGGGTGCTACGCCTTGGGTGACGCGTCGTCCGTTCGTGCGCCGTAATGTCCTTATTGGCTTCGTGGCCGGCTTGATAGCATTGATCTTGCTCGCCGGAATGGTATATTATGTGGAATCCAGGATGGGCATGCTCCTTTTCCCGCCTACGTGGCAGAATATAGCTCTTATTGCCGGTGTCGTATTGCTCAGCGGCATGATGATTACGCTTTTTGCATCCCTCATCGCCACAGGACGTTATATTCGTATGGATAACAACTCATTGTATGAGATCTGATAATTGAATGCTGACAACTGATTACTGCTTATGAAACATACATTATCCAAACTGAATTTGATACTGATTGCCGTCTCGGTGATAATCATCGTTATTGGTTTTGCGCTGATGGCCGGTGAGCCTTCCGGCGAGGTGTATAATCCGGATATCTTCTCTTTCCGTCGTATTACCCTGGGCCCGATGATTGCTCTTTTCGGCTTCTGTAGTATGATTGTTGCGATTCTTTTCCGCCCCAAGAAGAAATGAGTTGGTTAGATGCGTTGATATTGGGTATAGTGCAGGGCTTGACCGAGTTCCTGCCTGTTTCTTCTTCCGGCCATCTGGAGATAGGACAAGCGTTGCTGGGTACTTCCGGCGAAGAGAATCTGACGTTTGCCATCATCGTGCATGCGGCAACGGTGCTGTCCACCTTGGTCATTCTGTGGCGTGAGGTGGCACAACTCTTCAAGGGAACGTTTACGACTGTGCAATGGAATTCCGAGAAAGACTATGTAGCGAAGATACTGGTGTCGATGATCCCTGTTTTTGTAGTCGGTATGTTTTTCAAAGATCAGGTGGAGGCTTTCTTCGGAAACGGCTTGCTGCTGGTCGGCGTATGTCTGCTGATCACGGCGGCTCTGCTGGCTTTGAGCGAATGGCTGCAGAAGAAGCGTCAGGGTGCGGGACATGAGGTGACGTATAAGGATGCCATCATCATCGGTATTGCGCAAGCTTGCGCCGTGTTACCCGGTCTCAGCCGTTCCGGCTCTACTATTGCAACGGGTTTGTTGTGCGGCGTGAAGAAAGAAAGTGTGGCGCAATTCTCCTTCCTCATGGTGCTCATACCTATCTTGGGAGAAGCGTTCCTGGACCTCCTCAAACTGCTGCAAGGCGAGATGACCAGCGAACTCGGAATTCTTCCGGCCGTGGTCGGGTTTGTGGCTGCGTTCGCTACCGGATGTTTTGCCTGCCGCTTTATGCTGGAAATCGTCCGTCGTCAGCGTCTGATATGGTTCGCACTCTATTGTGCACTCGTTGGCACAACGGCGATTATCCTTACCGTCTGCTGATATGTGGGATTTTGAGCAAGGCGAGGTGCTGGCGTTCGATAAACCGCTGCATTGGACGTCATTTGACCTGGTGGCGAAGATACGCTATAAACTATGCCATCGGTTAGGAAAGAAAAAACTCAAGGTGGGTCATTCCGGCACGTTGGATCCGCTGGCAACAGGTGTGGTGATTATCTGCACGGGCAAGAAAACCAAACTGATAGAGCAACTCCAGTATGACGTGAAGGAATACGTGGCAACGCTGCAGTTAGGTGCTACGACACCGAGTTACGATATGGAGAAAGAGGTGGACGCCACCTATCCGACAGCGCATATCACACGTGAATTGATTGACCAAACGATACCTCAGTTTATCGGGGAACAATGGCAAGTGCCGCCTATCTTCTCCGCCGTGCAGATTAACGGTAAGCGGGCGTATGAGTTTGCGCGAAAAGGCGAGCAGGTGGAGCTCAAGCCCAAACTGCTGGTGATAGATGAGATTGAGGTGCTTGCGTTTGATAAAGGAACCATGCAACTGACCATCCGCGTGGTCTGCTCCAAAGGGACATATATCCGGGCTTTGGCGCGAGATATAGGCGAACGACTGGGATCCGGTGCGTATCTGACCGCCCTGAGACGTACACGGGTAGGAAATATACGAGTGGAGGATTGCCTGACGATTGACCGCTTTTTAGAACAACTGAATGCTGATAGCTGAATGCTGAACGCTGACTACTGATAGACTATGTATAAATCAAACGATATGAAACTCAGCCAGTTTAAGTTCAAACTGCCTGAGGAACTGATTGCCCAATTCCCGGCCTCCTATCGCGACGAGGCGCGTATGTTGGTGCTGCACCGCAAGACGGGCGAGATTGAGCACAAAGTAGTGACCGAAGTAGTGCAATATTTCGATGAAGGGGATCTCTTTGTCTTTAATGATACGAAGGTCTTTCCCGCACGTCTTTGGGCGCATAAGGAGAAAACGAATGCCTTGATTGAGGTGTTCCTTATGCGGGAACTGAACCATAGAAACCGGTATTGGGACGTACAGGTGGATCCGGCGCGTAAGATACGTATCGGCAATAAGTTGACTTTCGATGATGATCCGGCTATCGTGGCGGAAGTGATTGATAATACCACCAGTCGCGGACGTACTTTCCGTTTCCTGACGGACTATGACAACGATGAGTTTATCCCTCGTCTGTACGCGTTGGGAAGTGCACCGGTGCCCAAATATATCCGTCGTCCGATGGACGCGGAGACGTTCGCAAAATACGAAGAGATCTTCCGTGACCAGCCTGTACGGGATATGGATATCGAGCGCTATCAGACTATTTTTGCGGATAAGATTGGTGCGGTAGCGGCTCCTGCTGCCGGGCTGCACTTCTCCAAACAGCTGCTCAAACGCCTTGAGATTCGCGGCGTGGAGACGACCTGTCTTACCAGCCATGTATCGCTCGGTATCTTCAAAGAGATCGATGTGGAGGACCTGACGAAAAACAAGATGGAATCCGAGCAGATTATCCTTTCCGAGCCGATGACGAAAGCGGTGAACAAGGCACATGATGAGATGAAGCATATTTGCGCCGTCGGAACGGAAGTTATGCGCGCACTGGAGCATGTGGCGGGAACCAACGGACAACTCAAGCCCTTTGACGGTTGGACGAATAAGTTCATCTATCCGCCGTACGATTTCTCGGTAGCCAACAGTTTCTTTGTCAATCTCTATATGCCGATGTCCAGCCAATTGCTTATGGTGGCGGCTTTCGGTGGTTACGAAGAGACGATGCATGCGTACGAAGTAGCCGTAGAGAAAGGTTACCGTTTCGGAGACTACGGAGATGCCATGCTGATTGTCGATTAAATCAAAAATTTGAAATCACAAATGTTCGTCCGTATTGAGGAGTCATGGAAGCGAGTATTGCAACCGGAGTTTGACAAACCTTATTTCGAACTCCTCACTCAATATGTGCGCCAACAATATCAGACCCGTCGGTGTTTCCCTCCGGCAGGTCTGATTTTTAATGCCTTTGATTCTTGTCCGTTCGACCGTGTGCGAGTGGTGATCATCGGTCAGGACCCTTACCATGAGGATGGTCAGGCCATGGGATTGAGTTTTTCCGTGCCGGATGGTGTAGTGATTCCTCCTTCGCTCGTGAATATATACAAAGAGATTCATCGTGATCTCGGAACGCCTGTTCCTCAAAGCGGCGATCTGCATCGTTGGGCGGAGCAGGGCGTACTGCTGCTCAATGCAACGCTTACTGTAGAGGCCCATAAGGCCGGAAGCCATCAGGGGAAAGGATGGGAGGAACTGACGGACGCGGCTATCGCGGCGCTTAATAGAGAGCGGGAACATATCGTTTTTATGCTTTGGGGCTCGTATGCCCAGCGTAAGGGACAGTTCATCGATCGGCGCAAACATCTCGTGCTGCAAACTTCGCACCCCTCGCCTCTCTCCGTCTATCGTGGATTCGACGGCTGCGGACATTTCTCCGCCGCAAACAATTACTTGATTAAACACGGTTTAGAACCAATTAAATGGTAATATGAAAAAGCTGCTTCTTATTGATGCTTACGCGATGATTTTCCGTGCGTACTATGCGTTCATCCGCGCGCCGCGTATGAATAGTAAGGGCGAGAATACGTCCGCCATCTTCGGTTTTGCCGTTACGCTGGAGGATCTGCTCCGTAAAATCCATCCGACGCATGTAGGTGTGGCTTTTGACCCTGCCGGCGGCACGTTCCGGCATGAGGCGTACGAGCAATACAAAGCCCAACGACCCGAGACACCGGAAGATATCCGCAAGGCCGTGCCGGTCATCAAAAAGCTCTTGGAAGCCATGAATATACCGATACTCGAAGTGCCGGGTTTTGAAGCGGATGACGTCATCGGAACGCTTTCCATTCAGGGCGAACAAGCCGGCTTTGAGGTCTATATGGCTACGCCGGATAAGGATTATGGACAGTTGGTAAGCGACCATGTTTTTATGTATCGCCCACGCCATACGGGAGGTTTTGAGTTGATGGGACCAAAAGAGGTCTGCGACAAATACGGGCTGAACAACAAAGACCAGGTTATCGATCTCCTCGGCCTGATGGGCGATGCCTCTGATAATATCCCCGGTTGTAAAGGAGTAGGGGAGAAAACCGCTGTAGCGCTTCTCCAGCAGTTTGGTTCGATTGATAACATGCTTGCCCGCACGGAGGAGATCAAAGGGGCACTGCGGCAGAAAGTGGAGAGCCAGGTAGAGGAAATCAAGTTCTCGCGTTTTCTGGCCACTATCCGTACCGATGTACCCATCGCGTTGGATGAAACCCTGCTGAGCAAGAAGGAACCGAATATCGACCAGCTCACAGCACTCTATCGAGAGTTGGAGTTTAACACTCTCCTCAAAAAACTGAATCCGACGGCTCCGAATACTCAGAACACTCAGAATACTCAGAATACTCCGAGTTCTCCCAAGAAAGCCAAGCCCGCCGACCCGAACCAACTCGACCTCTTCGGCTTCGAAGAAGAGCAATCAACAATCAACGACCAACGGCTAACGGCTAACGACCAACGACCAACGACATCTTTTGATACCGTTGAAAACCGATTGTGTCAGTATCTTCTTAATCCCGAAGTGGCGTTCAATCCGTACAAAGAGCCCGACTGGGACGCGCTGAAGGCGGACACCGACTTATGGAATCTGTATAACGAAGTGGAACTGCCGCTGGTGCCGGTGTTGCGCGAGATGGAAGCAGCCGGGGTACGTATCGACGTGAATAAACTCAAAGAGGCGGAGACAACGCTGACGGCTGAACTGAACGACCTGGAGCAGCGGATATACGACTTGGCGGAACAAACGTTTAATATCAATAGTCCGCGGCAAGTGGGCGAATTGCTTTTCGACAAACTCAAACTCGATACGAAGGCCAAGAAATCCAAGACAGGTCAGTACTCCACGTCCGAGGAAGTACTCGTTGCGCTCAAAGAGCGCCATCCGGTAGTGGGATTGATCCTCGATTACCGCGAACTCAAGAAACTGATTACGACTTATATCGCCGCGTTACCGGGTTATATTGCTGCCGACGGTAAGATCCATACGACCTATAACCAGACGGTTACGGCTACCGGTCGTCTCTCGTCGAGTAACCCGAACCTGCAGAACCTGCCTATCCGTTCGGAGCGGGGACGGTTCATCCGCGAGGCGGTAATTCCGGATGAGGGATGTCTGTTCCTCAGTGCCGATTATAGCCAGATTGAACTGCGTCTGATGGCGCATTTCAGTCAGGATGAACATATGCTGGCTGCTTTCCGCGAAGGGCAGGATATCCATGCGGCTACGGCGGCGCGTATCTACGGTCTGCCGATCGAGCAGATCACCAAAGACCAGCGCCGTAAGGCCAAAACGGCCAATTTCGGTATTATTTACGGTATCTCGGCTTTCGGTCTAGCGCAGCAACTGGATTGTTCCCGTACCGAAGCCAAGCAGCTTATTGATGATTATTTCGCGGCTTTCCCGCGCGTGATACAGTATATCGAGTCGCAAAAAGAATTAGCGCGTCAGCGCGGGTATGCTGAGACTCTTTTCGGACGCAAACGTTATCTGCCGGATATCCATTCGCAGAATGCTACCGTGCGTTCGTTTGCAGAGCGTAATGCTGTCAATGCACCTATCCAAGGCACGGCGGCTGATATTATCAAGATGGCGATGGTTTCTATCCATCGACGCCTCAAACAGGAACAGCTCAAGGCGCAAATGATCATGCAGGTACATGACGAACTGAATTTCAATGTGCCGGTAAACGAAGTGGACCGTGTGCGCGAGATAGTGGTCACGGAGATGCAGAATGCCGTCCATCTGTCCGTTCCGCTGATTGCCGAATGCGGTGTCGGAGTAAACTGGTTAGTCGCTCACTAACAAATGTACAATTTACAATGTATAATGTGCAATTAGCCATATTACTCGTCATTCGAGTCCTCTGCATCGGCAACTCGTTCTCATGGGATGCCGTGGAGCAGGAACTGGTGCCGCTTTGCGAGGCCGCCGGCGTGGAGGTCGAGGTACATAATCTCTACTATGGCGGTTGTTCGTTGCAGCAACATGCCGAGTTTCTAATGAAAGACACTGCCGCCTATAGTCACAGGGTCTGTACGAATCAAAAACCAGAAATCAGAAATCAAAATTATCGTGTCGTCAAGGACACGCTCTCCCTCCGCCAGGCTCTCCGTGACGGCAAGTACGATTATATCTCCTTGCAGCAGGCAAGTCACGACAGCGGCATCCGTGCTTCTTATGAGCCTTGGCTCTCGATGCTCATCGATACCGTGCGCGCTTATCAGCCGGAGGCGCAACTGTGTTGGATGCAGACCTGGGCATACAGCAAGGATGCTAAACACCCTGCCTATCCTCGTTACCACAACAACCAGTCGGAGATGTGGGACTCCATCCAGTCCTGTACCAAATATGTGCAAGAAATAACCTCTAACCCACTAACCTCTAATCCTCTAATCGTTATCCCTTGTGGCTCGGCTATTCAGCGCGCGCGGGAAACAAAGCTCGGCGATACCATGTGTCGCGATGGCTACCATCTCAACTATACCTACGGCCGTTATACGGCTGCTTGTGTATGGTACGAGATACTGACGGGAAAAGATGTTCGCCGTAACCGATACAAAAATCCAGACATGACCTGCCGGGAGGCGCGTATAACAAAAAAAGTCGCCCACGGTACTGTTCATGCAGGATTTCTACGGTGATGCAGGATTTCTACGTAATCCGTCACCCTTCGGTGTGACGTCTTACAAGCCATAAAACAAACAAGCGCTTGAAAGTAAACTTTCAGACGCTCGTTCATTTTATGTCTCGTGATCCATGCAGGATTCAAACCTGCAACCCCCACATCCGTAGTGTGGTACTCTATTCAGTTGAGCTAATGGACCATGCTTTTTTCAAAAGCGGGTGCAAAGGTACTGCTTTTTTTTTAATTGTGCAAATATTTTTGCAATTTTTTTGTATTTTTTTGCAAATATGAATTATTTTTTGTACCTTTGTGCCAAATTTGTATAGCGTACTTTGTCCCTTTGTATATTATGGCACAACGAATCACACCTGAGTATATCACGACTCTCCAACCGAATGAGATCTTTGTTTTTGGCAGTAACCTCGCCGGCATGCACGGCGGAGGAGCAGCACGTACGGCGAATAAGTTATTCGGCGCAGAGATGGGCGTAGGCGTCGGTCCCACCGGACAATGTTATGCCATCCCGACCATGCAAGGCGGTGTTGAGACCATCCGTCCGTACGTGGATGAGTTCATCGAATATGCCAAGCAACATCCCGAATTGCTTTTCCGCGTCACTCGTATCGGTTGCGGCATTGCCGGCTTCACCAACGAAGAGATGGCCCCTTTGTTCAAAGCCGCTTGTGAGATGGACAATATCTCCTTCCCCAACGGCTGGAGAGAGATTATACACAAAAAAGTTTAAAAATGGTTGTTAAATAGGTGGTGGAATTTGGAACATTTTTAGTCAGGTGTTTGTCTCGTGTTTATCTCGTATTGCTCAGGTGATGCTCTCGTGTGGCCCAAATTGAACATTTATTTTACTACCCTTGTGCCCAATTGGCGCAGCAACAAAAATCATACAACAATATGCAACACAGATTCTTTTTATTAATCGCCCTGATGTGCACGCTCGTACCACTCGCATGGGCAGAGGGAACTCCGGTAATGCGGTTTGTGCCCGTAGCAGGCGATGAGAGTGAAGTGGCGCTGAACACCTTGCAGAAGGTGGTCTTTACGCAAGATAGCGTGGTGCTCATCGCAGCCAAGGACGGAGCTCAGACTCCGATGTACAAGTACAATTATCAAGCGATCGTGTTCTCCGAAAGCAGAGTTATTGTGTCTGATGGCCTTGTTACAACTGAGTACGAACCAAGTGCAGAGCAAGCATATCGGCGTCATGGCGTTGTATAACCACTATACAATCATGAGCGCGGCAGAGTGTCCTACAGCGGGTAATACGGACATGCAGAAAGCCGCTTTAGCGAAGGATTTTGCGGTAGTGAGTGC
>JAFVHA010000135.1 GCA_017478035.1 Paludibacteraceae bacterium
AACACCACCCAGGCATTGGATCATATCGTAGCCACGATGCCGGCTTCCGCAGAACGGGATTTGATTGTTAATTTTGTTAAAGCATCGACACGCGGTGTCGTAAGAGCATAATATGGAAGAGCAAGAAAAGAGTCTCAATTTTATTGAGCAAATCGTAGAGAAAGACCTTGCAGAGGGAGTGAATGACGGACGTATTCAGACGCGTTTCCCGCCAGAGCCGAACGGTTACCTGCATATCGGGCACGTGAAAGCTATCTGCATGGATTTCGGGATTGCCGAGAAATACAACGGTGTTTGTAACCTGCGTTTTGACGATACCAACCCTGCGAAGGAAGATACGGAATACGTAGAGACCATCGAGCGCGATATCGCCTGGTTGGGTTTCAAATGGGGTAAGATTTTCTATGCCTCCGATTATTTCCAGCAACTCTACGACCTCGCTATCCGTTTCATCAAAGCCGGTAAGGCGTATGTGGACGAACAGACGGCAGAGCAGATTGCCGAGCAGAAAGGTACGCCTACCGAACCGGGTGTGGCTTCGCCGTTCCGTGACCGTCCGATCGAGGAGAACCTTCGTTTGTTCGAAGCGATGCAACGCGGAGAGATAGAGGAAGGCAAGATGGTATTGCGTGCCAAGATTGACATGGCGAATCCGAATATGCACTTCCGTGACCCGATCATGTACCGTATCATCACGAGTCACCCGCACCACCGTACGGGACGCAAGTGGAACGTCTATCCGATGTACGACTTCGCGCACGGTCAGTCGGACTATTTCGAGGGCGTGACGCACAGTATCTGTACGCTCGAGTTTGAGGTGCACCGTCCGCTGTACGATTATTTCCTGGATCAGATTACCGGTGATAATTTCTGCGGTCTGAGTCCTTATGGTCCGGACTACCGTCCGAAGCAGCGTGAGTTCAACCGCCTCAATATCACCTATACCGTGATGTCGAAGCGTAAGATGCTGACATTGGTGAAAGAAGGTCTGGTAGCCGGTTGGGATGACCCGCGTATGCCGACTGTCTGCGGTCTGCGTCGTCGCGGTTATACGCCGCAAGCGATCCGCACGTTCATGGACAAGATCGGTTACACCAAAGTAGAAGGCATGATTGATCAGGGTTTGCTGGAACACGTCATCCGCGAGGACCTCAAAGAGACCGCTCCGCGTGTATGCGCTATCTTCGATCCGGTGAAGTTGGTCATCACCAATTATGAAGGCGACGGCGAGACGCTCGTGGCTGAGAATATCGACGGACATGAGGAACTCGGCACGCGCGAAATGCGGTTCGGTAAGGAACTGTGGATCGAGCGCGGGGACTTCCTCGAGGAGGCGGATAATAAGTTCTATCGCTTGAGCCCGGGTGGCCGCGAGGTACGCCTCAAATCATCCTATATCATTCAGGCGACCGGTTGTGAGAAAGATGCCAACGGTAATATCACCACCGTTTATGCGACCTACGACAAAGACAGCAAGTCGGGTACGGAAGGCGGTAACCGCAAGACGAAAGCGACGATCAACTGGGTAGAGTGCCGGTCGGCGCTGGATGCCGAAGTACGTCTGTACGACCGTCTCTTCGCGGTAGAAAACCCCTCTGCCGACGAAAGGGATTTCCGCGAACTGCTCAATCCGGACAGCCTCAAAATAGTCACGGCAAAGGTAGAGGCTTCGCTGAAGAACGCCAAGATGCAAGATCATTTCCAGTTGCTCAAACAAGGCTATTTCGTAGTGGATGACGACTCCAAGCCGGAACACCTGGTACTCAACCGTACGTGCTCTCTCAAAGATAACTATCTCAAGTAGTGCGCACGCGCGTATATAATAATAAGGAGCAGGTCTTTTGCAAATGGCGTCACCGCTGGGTGCGTCTGACGCCGGAAGAATGGGTGCGCCAACAGTTGCTTCACCGCCTGGTGGAGCAATTTGATTACCCGGCATCGCTGATTGCTGTAGAGCAAGCGATTACGGTAGGAGAAGCCAAGAAACGATGCGATGCCGTTGTGTATGACGCCTCCCTGCAACCGCTGATGATTATCGAATGCAAAGCAGAGACAGTACCCCTTACGCAAAAGACCTTAGACCAAGCAATTACCTATAACAGAAAACTGAATGTGCCGTACCTGATATTACACAACGGCCCGCAAACACTTACAGTTGCCATAGATGGAAACAGTTATCACCTTACAGGACTCCCTCGATACTCCGACCTTTTACGGAGTGAATAATCAGAATATCCTTTGTTTGAAGAACCAGCACCCTGACGTGCGGGTGGTTGCCCGCGGCTATCAGGTCAAAGTGGCAGGTTCAGAGGAGGCAATCGACCATTTCGAGAAAGCCTTACGACTCTGCGAAGAGTTCTGTATCCGCAATAACCGTCTTACCGAACAAGATATTATTCTGCTGCTTCACGGGGACAAGCCGCATGAGCAAGCGACTGATAATCTGATACTTCACGGCGTGAACGGCAAGTCTATCTATGCCCGTTCAACCAACCAGCGTGCCTTGGTGGAGGCCTACGAAGAGAATGATTTGCTTTTTGCCGTAGGTCCGGCAGGTAGCGGAAAGACGTATACGGCTATCGCGCTGGCGGTGCGGGCACTCAAGAACCGGGAAGTGAAACGTATAATCCTTTCCCGTCCGGCCGTGGAGGCGGGCGAGAAACTCGGATTCCTGCCCGGGGACATGAAAGAGAAGATTGATCCGTATCTGCAACCGCTGTATGATGCGCTGCAAGACATGATTCCCGGAACGAAGTTAACGGAGTACATGGAGAAAGGTACGATACAGATTGCCCCGCTGGCTTTCATGCGCGGTCGCACATTATCGGACGCGGTAGTGATACTGGATGAGGCGCAAAACACCACCGCACTGCAACTGAAGATGTTCCTGACGCGTTTGGGATTAGGCGGCAAGATGATTGTCACGGGCGACATGACGCAGATCGACTTGCCCGCTACGCAGAAATCGGGTTTGAGAGATGCCATGGAGCGGTTCAGAGACATCAAAGGCATCCGGATTATTGAGTTTAACGAGAAAGATATCGTCCGTCATCCCCTCGTAAAGAGGATTGTCGCTGCCTACAGTCGTTGAATCTTAAATCTTGAATCTTTAAATCTTTATAGTTATGAAAAAGTTCTTTATTCTTTGTATTGTTTGCTTCCTGCCTTTTTATCTGTCGGCAGGAGTAACCACCTACACGTTCACTTCGCTGAAATGGGCGAGTAAGGTAGG
>JAFVHA010000136.1 GCA_017478035.1 Paludibacteraceae bacterium
CATGAACGGATGAAGCACGCGCAGCAAGCGATCGAAGAAGGCGAGGGTTGCTTCGTAAGTGGCCTTGTCTATCGGTTGCTGGTAAGCGGGTTTGATCATCTCGAGGTACCAGCCGCTGAACTCATCGCAGTAGAGTTTGAAGATGGCCATGAGCGCTTCGGAGAGACGGTATTTGCTGAACAGATCGGCTATTTCCGCTTCGGTATGTGCCAGTTGGGCGCTGAACCAATCGATGGCATATTTGCTGGTTTCCGGTTGCTCGATATCGGCTACTTCGAGGCTCTTAATCATTCGGAAACAGTTCCATATCTTATTGCAGAAGTTACGTCCCTGCTCGCAGAGCGAGTCATCGTATAGGATGTCGTTTCCTGCGGGTGCAGAAAGGAGAATACCCATACGCACTCCGTCGGCGCCGAAACGCTCGATCAGATCCAGCGGGTCGGGGCTGTTACCGAGCGATTTGGACATCTTACGACCCAGTTTGTCACGCACGATACCGGTGAAATAGACGTGCTTGAACGGCATTTTGCCGACGTACTCGTAGCCCGCCATAATCATTCGTGCTACCCAGAAGAAGATGATATCCGGACCCGTTACGAGGTCTGCGGTGGGGTAGTAATAGTTGATCTCTTTGTTGTCGGGTTTCTCGATTCCGTCGAACAAGGAAATCGGCCAGAGCCAGGACGAGAACCAAGTATCCAGCGCGCCTTCGTCCTGCACATAGTTGCCTTCGGGCTTCGTCTCGGAAACGATAATCTTGTCGTCCGGATAGTTCTCGAGGCCTGTTTGCGCGAGCAGGTCAGCATCGTAATAGGCCGGAATACGGTGTCCCCACCATAGTTGGCGGGAGATGCACCAGTCTTTGATATTCTCCAGCCAGTTGCGGTAGGTGTTCTTGTATTTGGCGGGATAGAAAACGATATCGTCATTCATGACGGGCGGCAGGGCGATGTCAGCAAAATGCTTCATCTTCACGAACCACTGGAGCGACAACCGCGGCTCGATGGGCACGTTGGTACGCTCGGAGTAACCGACTTTGTTGTCGTAGTCCTCGATTTTCTCCACGAGGCCTGCAGCCTGCAGGTCTTCCACAATCTGTTTGCGGCAATCGAAACGGTCCATGCCGTGGTACTTGCGTACATTGGGTTGGAGCTCCGGCTCGACGGTATCCATATTAAGATGCGCATCGGGCGTGAAGATATCGATGGTCTTGAGGTTGTATTTCTGACCCAGGGCGTAGTCGTTCACGTCATGGGCCGGCGTTACTTTGAGGCAACCGGTACCGAAACCGATCTCTACGTAACGGTCCTCGATGATCGGAATGACACGACCTACACCGGGCACGATGACATGTTTGCCTTTGAGCCACTGGTTCTTCTCCTCCTTGGGGTTGATACAAACGGCTATATCGCCGAAGATCGTCTCCGGACGGGTGGTTGCTACGATAGCATATTTGCCCGGTTCTTCGGCCACTTCGTAGCGCAGATAGTAGAACTTATTATGCTCGTCGTGGTAGATCACCTCCTCGTCGGAAAGGGCCGTCTGACGCTCCGGATCCCAGTTCACCATACGGAGTCCGCGGTAGATAAGGCCTTTCTTGTACAGGTCGCAGAATACTTTGATAACCGCTTTCGAGCGGGTCTCGTCCATCGTGAAAGCGGTGCGGTCCCAGTCGCAGGAACAACCGAGTTTGCGGAGTTGTTTGAGGATGATGCCGCCGTGTTCGTCCGTCCAGTCCCAGGCGTGTTTGAGGAACTGTTCGCGGGTCAGGTCGCTCTTGTTGATGCCTTGCTCTTTGAGGCGCTTGATGACCTTTGCCTCGGTAGCAATCGAGGCATGATCCGTACCGGGGACCCAGCACGCGTTCTTGCCTTCCAGGCGTGCACGACGAACGAGGATGTCCTGAATGGTTTCATTCAAGACGTGACCCATATGCAGCACACCGGTTACATTGGGTGGTGGAATAACGACGGTGAAAGGTTCGCGGCCGTCCGGCTCGCTGTGAAAAAGCTTGTTGTCCAGCCAATACTGATACCAACGGGCTTCGATTTCTGTAGGATTATACTTACTATCCATGATTGTTATTTATGATTTATAATTTCAAATTTATGGTTTAATTGTTTTGCTTCGTGTTTCGCCCTTTGCGCCAAAACGGCTGCAAAGGTACGAAAAAAAAATGACATACGCAAATAAAATAGACGAAATATTTGCGTAAATGAATTTTTTGTTGTATCTTTGCCGCGGATTTTGACATGTAACATCTAATATTTTAGTATTATGAAAAAGATTTTCTTTCTTGTTTCAGCCATGTTGATTGGCTCGTTGTTAATGACCAGTTGTTTTTTGGGTACCGAAAAAGAGGACGAGGATGCTACTCTCAAGTCGGTGCGCAAACATTTGCCGGGTACCTGGCAGGTTACGGACAAAGTGGCGTCGGACGGAACGGAGACAAAGTATGAGTACGATATCACTCTTACTTTCGGCGAAGAAGGAACGTCCAGCCCCAAAATTTCCGTGGCTAAAAAGAGTGACATTTACGGCAGTCTGAAGATGTATCACATCAGCAAATATGTGATCAGCAAAGGTCGCTGGAATCTGGAGGATGCCAGTCAGCCGTTGTTGTATATTCATGACGACCTCGGTAACCTGTCCATGATTCCCGGTGCAACGCAGAATGTTTATGTGCGCAAGATAGGTATCTCGTACATGTATCTGGATTTCGAGAAAGAGCTGAACGGTTTTAGAGGCTATAAATTAAAACGTCAATAATAATTGGCATGAATTTTGTGAGAGATTGATTGATAAACTGTTCACTTGTTCAACTGTAAATTGTTAAAGACATGAAACGTTTTCTATCTCTTGTATTGGTCATTGTGCTCGGAATGGGCACCGTGCTGGCGTGTGTGAAGAAAAAATCGAATGCTTCACCCGTACCCGATTCGTCGTCTGACGTCACTATTATTGTCATGGATACGACGCAGGCTTTGTTGCCTTACGCCGAGCTGACGATTGGCAAAACAGTCTTTCGTACATCTTTTGACGGCAAGATCGTACTGACGGCAGAGCAGGCGGCGAACGCCAAGAAACCGGAGATAGTATGTAAGGGATACGAGTCGCAGAAAATCAATCTCTCGGACGCTTCGCCAATCCTCGTCGCTTTGACGCCCAAACCCTATAATCACAGTTCGTACAAAGAGGACAAGACGGCAGGAAGCGGCCTGAAGAGTCGTACCCGCGAAGCGGTTACCTTGGGGGCGATGGACGAGATGGTGTATAAGTCTCTGCCCGCTCCGATGCCTGACGCGCGTCCGATGATGACCGAGGACTATGCGGTCGCCGAAGAGATGCCCGCAAGAGAACTGCCCGGCGGCGCGGTATCCAATAACGTGGCGGCAGGAATGCTGACGGCTGGCGAGGTGAATGACTTCACCAAATGGGCATTCTGGTCCACCGTGATTGACAGCACACACAAGCAATTCATCAGTGATTGGAAGATAGCTCCTCGTAAGCGCTATACGGTGCAGGTAACGAATAAACAAGGTTACCCGATCGCCAATTATCCGGTTTCGCTGTTGGATACGAAAGGCAATACGGTCTTCCAGGCTGTTACCGATAACACGGGTAAAGCGGAGTTATGGGCGAACCTGATGGTGAACGGCAAGCCGGTGGAGGTCCAAGAGCCCGAAAAACAGATTGTTATCGACGAGCCGTGTACCAGCGGCGAGGCGCTGACGACGAACGGCCAATCCGATGTGGACGTGATGTTCGTCTTTGACGCTACGGGTTCGATGGGCGATGAGTTGCACTATCTGCAGGCGGAGATGAAAGATGTGATCGGTCGTGCTACCGACGCTACGGGCGGTCTGAAGATCCGTACGGGTGCGGTTGTCTATCGTGACCATCAGGACGAATATCTGACGCGTATCTCGCGTCTGACGGATGATATCGCTACCACGCAGTCTTTCATCGACAAGCAGCATGCTGCCGGTGGTGGCGATTGGCCCGAGGCGGTTCCGGAGGCGCTGATGGCAGCTCTGAACAGCGCCGGATGGAATGAGTCCGCACGTGCGCGCATCGCGTTCCTTGTGTTAGATGCCCCGTGTCATAAAGACTCGGCTGCGTTGACTCTGATGCACGAACAGATCCTGAATGCTGCCGCGTTGGGCGTTCGTATCGTGCCGGTGGTATGTAGCGGTCTGGACGAGAGTGGGGAACTGCTGATGCGTTCTATCGCGCTTGCTACCAACGGTACGTCGTTCTTCCTTACCGACGATTCCGGTATCGGTAACACGCATCTCAAACCGACCACCGACAGCCTGAAAGTAGAGCACCTGAACGATATGCTGGTTCGTACGATTGTCGAGTTCAGCTATATGCCTACTTGCGGACGATGGAACCAGGAGCAGATTGATAATGTGGACGCAGACTTTATTCCGAATCCGTTCACGGCCATCGACGTGGCGAACGACCCCACTATCAAGCACGGCCCGACGACGCTCTATTTGCTCGATATCAGCGGCAAACTGATTACCGTGTACGAAGGCAGTCTGGACGATGCAGGCGATGCGCAGTTATCGAGACTGGGCGTTTACCTGTCCACCGGTATCTATTTTGTCAAAGCTTTCTACGACGGCGAATGGCATACCAGAAAGATATTGGTACATTAACTAACATAATATGAAAAAACTTACTCTCTGTTTGGCGCTGCTCATGGGCACGCTAACCGCTTTTGCGGCAGAGACCGTGCTGATTGACGGTCTGTACTATTCGTTGGGAACGACCACGGCTACCGTGATCAAGGATCAGACATCCGACAAGTCGGTTTATTCGGCTTATACCTCGGTGACGATTCCTGCTTCCGTGACCTATAACACCTATACCTATCCGGTAGTTACGGTAGGTACTTCGGCTTTTGAGGCATTGAAGGACTTGCAGTCGGTCACCTTGCCGAGCTCTATCACGACCATCAACCAGGATGCTTTCTACGGCTGTACCAAACTCGGTAGTGTGAACCTGCCGGAAGGTCTGACGACCATTAACCAGCGCGCGTTCTATAATTGTAACCTCACGTCGATTACTATACCGAGTACGGTGAACTCTATCGGTAGTTATGCCTTTAGCGGTTGTCCGTTTACCGAGATTACTTGGAAGCCGGTGACATGCTCTATCGGTACGGGCGATACTGCTCCGTTCTACAGCACGAGTTCGAAGGTGACGAAGTTCACGTTCGGCGACCAGGTGCAGACCATTCCTGCATATCTTTGTAAGAACATGAGTCTGTTGGATACAGTCGTGCTGCCTCCTTCGGTGAAGTCGTTAGGTACGTACGCTTTTGCGTTTTGTACGAGTCTCAAAAAGATCAACCTGCCTGTGACGCAAAAGACCCTGCCGGTTAGTTTCTTCGAAGGCTGTACGGCCTTGGAGTCAATCGAACTACCGGCTACCTTGACGACCATCAGTCAGGATGCTTTCTACGGCTGTACATCGCTGAAGGAAATCAACCTGCACGAAGGATTGGAGACCATCAACCAGCGTGCTTTTGTAAACTGCAAACTCAGTTCGGTGACGATCCCGAGTACGATCACCTCTATCGGCGGTTCTGCGTTCCAAGGCAACCCGCTTACCGAAGTAACATGGCTGCCGGCTACTTGCTCGACCGGTACCGGCGATAGTGCACCGTTCTACAGCACAAGTTCGCAGATCACGAAATTCACCTTCGGCGACCAGGTTCAGACCATTCCTTCTTACTTATGTAAGAACATGAGTCTGTTGGATACGGTCGTGCTGCCTCCTTCGGTGAAGTCGCTCGGCACCTACGCTTTTGCGTTTTGTACGAATCTGAAAAAGATCAACCTGCCTGTGACGCAGAAGACCCTTCCTACCAGTTTCCTCGAAGGCTGTACGTCATTGGAGTCAATCGAACTGCCGGCAACCTTGACGACCATCAACCAGGATGCTTTCTACGGCTGTACATCGCTGAAGGAGATCCACCTGCACGAAGGATTGGAAACCATCAACCAGCGCGCGTTTGTAAACTGCAAACTCAGTTCGGTGACGATCCCGAGTACGATCACCTCTATCGGCGGTTCTGCGTTCCAAGGCAACCCGCTTACCGAAGTAACATGGCTGCCGGCTAATTGCTCGACCGGTACCGGCGATAGTGCACCGTTCTACAGCACGAGCTCGCAAATCACCTCTTTCGTCTTTGGAGACAGCGTGAAGAGTATCCCGGGCTATCTGTGCTATAAGATGAACAAGCTGGAAAACATCGTGTTGCCCGAGAAACTGACGACCATTGGTCAGTACGCTTTCAACGGTTGTTCCCTGCTCAAAGACGTGGCGATCCCGGCATCCGTGACCTCTATCGCTACCTACGCGTTCGCGTTCTGTACGTCTATCAAGCACTTTGAATTCCCGAAAGGTATCAAGACCGTTGCTACCAGTGTGCTCGAAGGAAGTACGGGCTTGGAAGAAGTGATCATTCCGGAGTCGGTGACGACCATCAACCAGGATGCTTTCTATAACTGCTCCAAGTTGAAAGCGATCTATAACTACGCGTTGACGCCGCAGTCCATTCCGGCTCGCGCGTTGAACAATGTGGATAAAACGAACTGTATCCTGTACGTGCCGATCGACTATGTTGATTTGTATAAGGCCGCGGACGTATGGAAAGAGTTCCTGAATATAGTAGGTGTGGCAACCGGTCTGCATTTTGAGGAACAGACGGTGAATGTGACCTATCAGAAGGAAGACGCTTCGTTGTATTACATGGAATCCCAGACATGGCAAGTACCTCTCGCTCCGCGTATCCAGGGCTTTAAGTTCGTCAGATGGCAAGTGCAGGAAGGCGCGTTGGAGGACGGTATCATCCTGCGGGCGGTATATGAGGTGGATGAACCGACCGAGATGCCGGCTGTCTATACCAATCCTGCCAACCCGACGCAAAAACTGATTCGTGACGGCAATGTGTATATCCTGCATGACGATCAGGTGTACACGATTCAGGGGCAACGGGTACTATAAAATCATATCCAAATCGCTAAAAAGAGCTCTTCGGGGCTCTTTTTTTTGTAAAAATGCATTTTTTATTTGCATATATAAAAATTTTTGCGTACTTTTGCGGTCGATTTTGAAAAATAATCCGATTAAAAACCAAAAACAACGTCAAAAGTATGAGTAATATTCGTTTTGAAGCGTTGAAGAATGCTTTTTCGCATAAACCGATTGTGGTGAATGAGCCGGAAGGCAAAGTGAAGGATTATTTTGCGCGGGATGTCTTTACGCGCGAAAAGATGAAGGAATATATTTCCCGGGATGTGTTGGATCAGTTGTTCGACGATGTGGATAACGGTCGCACTATTCATCGTGATATAGCGGGTGTGGTAGCTATCGGAATCCGTAAATGGGCCATCGAGCGCGGAGCTACGCATTTCACCCATTGGTTCCAGCCGCTGACCGGTGGTACGGCAGAGAAGCATGATGCGTTCTTCACGCTGAAAGACGGTGCGTTGTTGGAGGAGTTCAGCGGCGACAGTCTGTACCAGCAGGAACCGGACGCTTCGTCCTTCCCCTCCGGAGGTATCCGAAACACCTTCGAGGCACGCGGTTACTCGGCGTGGGACCCTTCGAGTCCGGTCTTCCTGATCGGCGACACGCTCTGTATCCCGACGGTTTTTGTGGCTTATACGGGAGAGGCGTTGGATTATAAGACGCCGCTTATCCGCTCAACAGCCTCGCTCTGCCATGCAGCGCGTGAGGTTTGCGCGTATTTCGACAAACAGGTGAAACACGTACATGCGAATTTGGGTTGGGAGCAGGAGTATTTCCTGGTGGATGAGTCGTTGTATAACGCCCGTCCGGACCTGATGCTGACCGGGCGTACGCTGATGGGGCATAACAGCGCCAAGAGCCAGCAGTTGGAGGATCATTATTTCGGCGCTATTCCGGCACGTGTGCTGGCGTTTATGCGTGAACTCGAATACGAGGCCTTGAAAGCCGGCATACCCGTACGTACGCGTCATAATGAGGTGGCGCCGAACCAGTTCGAGATGGCACCAATCTTCGAGGATGTCAATCTGGCGAATGATCATAACTTGCTGGTAATGAGTATCATGGAGCGCGTGGCGGAGAGACATCATTTCCGGGTATTGCTCCATGAGAAACCGTACGCAGGAGTCAACGGAAGCGGCAAGCATTGTAACTGGTCGCTGCAAACGAATACGGGTATTAACCTGTTGGCACCGGGAAAGAACCCCTACCAGAATCTGCAGTTCGTCACATTCCTGGTGAACGTACTGATGGCGGTTCAGCGGCATAACGGACTGCTGAAAGCGAGTATCGTGAGTGCCACGAACGAGCACCGTCTGGGAGCAAACGAGGCACCGCCGGCTATCATCTCCGTCTTCCTCGGCAAGCAGATCAGCGCCGTGTTGGATAAGTTGGAGCACGCGAAAGCCGAAGAGGCGATCATCATCAACGCCAAGAAAGAGATGAAACTCGGCGTGGCGAATATCCCAGAGATACTTCTGGATAATACCGATAGGAACCGTACGTCACCTTTTGCGTTCACCGGAAACCGTTTCGAGTTTCGCGCGGTAGGCTCGAGTGCCAACTGCGGCGCAGCGATGCTGGCCTTGAATGCGGCGGTAGCCGAGCAGTTGATGCTCTTCAAAGAAGAGGTGGACAAACGCATCGAGAAAGGCGAAGCCAAAGAGCGCGTCCTGTTTGACGTGATCAAGAAATATATCGTGGCCTGCAAGGCGATTCGTTTCGACGGCAACGGGTACAGCGAGGAATGGAAAGCTGAAGCCGCCAAGCGCGGTCTGGACTGCGAGACCTCGGTACCGCTGGTCATCGACCGTTATCTGGCGCCCGACAGCATCAAGATGTTCGAGACCACGGATGTACTCAGCGAAGCGGAGTTGCAGAGCCGTAGTGAGGTCAAATGGGAGACCTACAGCAAAAAACTGCAGATAGAGAGCCGCGTCATGGGGGACCTGGTGGTCAATCATGTCCTGCCGGCAGCCAAGCGCTACCAGACGATGTTGCTGCAGAATGTGCTGACGGTCAAACAGGTCTTCTCTGCCGACGAGACCGCGAGTCTGAACGAGATGGACTATAGTATCATCCGTCAGATTGAGCACCATTCGGGGGCTATCCTCGAGGGCGTAGAGCGCATGACCGAGGCGCGCCATAAAGCCAACCGTCAGCCGGATGAGCGCAGTAAGGCGATTGCCTACCACGACCATGTCCTGCCGCTCATGGCGGAGATCCGCGAGCACGCAGACGCACTCGAACTGATTGTAGATGACGAGATGTGGACCCTGCCGAAATACAGAGAGCTGATGTTCGTGCACTAACAGGATGAAAAATCATCAATAATCAATAATCAATCATCAATAATCCATGTGTGGAATCGTCGGATATATCGGTAAACGCAAGGCGTACCCGATTTTGATCAAGGGGCTTCACCGCCTCGAGTACCGTGGTTACGACAGTGCCGGTGTGGCACTCATCAACGACTCCGGGCAACTGAATGTCTATAAGGCGAAGGGCAAGGTGTCCGAGTTGGAAGCGTTCTGCGAAAGCAAAGATACGGGCGGCACGATCGGTATTGCGCATACCCGTTGGGCGACGCATGGCGAACCGAATACGGTCAATGCGCACCCTCATTACTCGGAGTCGGAACGCCTGGCTATCATCCATAACGGCATCATCGAGAATTACGCCGTGCTCAAGGCGGGTTTGCAGCAGGAGGGATACACCTTCAAGTCCGATACGGATACCGAGGTGCTGGTACAACTCGTCGAATATACCCAGGTCAACCGTCATGTGGACCTCAAGACCGCCGTTCAGTTGGCTCTCCAGCAGGTCATTGGCGCCTATGCGATAGCTATTCTTGATAAGGAACATCCGGACACGCTCATCGCGGCGCGCAAGGGTAGTCCGCTCGTAGTCGGAATAGGGGAGGAAGAGTATTTCCTCGCTTCGGATGCCACGCCTATCGTCGAATATACGGATAAGGTGATCTATATCGAGGATGAGGAAGTGGTATGTATTCAGATGAGTGAATCCTCTAACCCACTAACCATTACCACCATCAGCAACGTCGTTAAGACGCCGGAGATCAAGCGCCTCGAGCTCTCCCTCTCGCAACTCGAGAAAGGCGGTTATCCGCATTTCATGCTCAAGGAGATCTTCGAGCAGCCCCGCACGCTGACGGACTCGATGCGCGGTCGTGTGAACGTGCGGCAGGATAATATCGCGTTGTCCGGATTTATTGACAATAAGGAGCGTTTCCTCAACGCCAAGCGTATTATCATCACCGCTTGCGGCACGAGTTGGCACGCAGGACTGATTGCGATGTATGCGATTGAGGAGTTTGCGCAGATACCGGTGGAGGTGGAGTACTCGTCCGAGTTCCGTTATCGCAAGCCGGTGATCAGCAAAGACGATGTGGTGATTGCTATCTCGCAGAGTGGCGAGACGGCCGACACGCTGGCGGCGATCCAACTCGCCAAGTCCAAAGGAGCGTTTATCTTCTCGATATGCAATGTGGTCGGAGCTTCTATCCCCCGTGTGTCGGACAGCGGTTGTTACACCCATGTCGGTCCGGAGATCGGCGTAGCGTCCACCAAGGCGTTCACGGCACAGGTGGTCGCACTCACGATGTTAGCGCTCTGTATAGGTCGTGAGAAAGGAACGATGAGCAAGGATCAGTATCTTCGCATCGTGCGCGAACTCGGCCAGATACCCGATAAGATTGAGCGTGTGTTGGGGCAGAACAAACGTATTGCGGACTTCGCGAAGATGTTCACGTACGCGCAGAACTTCATCTATCTCGGTCGCGGATATAATTTCCCGGTAGCGATGGAGGGGGCGCTCAAACTGAAGGAAATCTCGTATATCCATGCGGAGGGTTATCCGGCAGCAGAGATGAAACACGGACCTATTGCGCTTATCTCGCAAGAGATGCCGGTAGTGGTGGTAGCGCCTCATTGCGGTACGTACGAGAAAGTGGTATCGAATATCCAGGAGATCAAGGCCCGTAAGGGTAGGGTGATAGCCGTGGTGACGGAAGGCGATACGCTGGTCAGCAAGATTGCCGATTATACGATTGAGGTGCCCGCTACCGAAGAGTGCCTCACGCCCCTTCTGACCGTCATTCCGCTTCAACTGTTAGCATACCACATCGCGGTGGTCAAAGGCTGCGACGTCGATCAACCCCGTAACCTTGCCAAATCCGTTACAGTAGAATAATCTTCAAATCTTCAAATCTTCAAATCTTCAAATCTTCAAATTATGATAAGAATCGCAATCCTCGGCTACGGCAACATCGGCAAAGCTGCCGAAGAAGCCATC
>JAFVHA010000137.1 GCA_017478035.1 Paludibacteraceae bacterium
ATGAACAACAATCGGTGGACCAATATGTCGTACGCTGAGTTTGAGAAGATAGAATGCAGTATGATGATATTGGTCAACAAAGTAGAGGGAAACCTGTACAGTTGCGAAATGACATTGCAAAGCCGCCGCCCTGTATACGGTACCACCTACACAACGCCTTTGCTGAATTTCCGGGACAAGAACTTCAACTTCACGTATCAGGAGTTCGATCGTATTGAATGGCAGCAAAACCAATTCACTACGAACCTCACGGCGATGCTGGCATACTATTGCTACCTCATCATTGGTCACGATCAGGATAGTTTTCAGCGCTTGGGAGGCACGCCTTTCTTCCAGCAATGCGAAGAAATCGTAAATACCTGTCAGAGCGCCAGTATGGAGGGTACGGAACAAACCGGTTGGCGCGCTTTTGAGAGTAACAGAAATCGCTATGCGCTGATTAACAACCTCCTGGATGATGCCTTTAAGAAATATCGCAATTTCTATTATGACTATCATCGTTTGGGTTTGGACGAGATGAGCAGTAATCTGAAGAACGCACGTGCTCGGATTGCAGAAGGAATGCCGATTCTCAAAGAGACCTATCGTTCACGTCCTGCTACATATGTAGTGAATACTTTTCTGGATGCAAAAGCGGACGAGTTAGTCGATATTTTCAGCAAAGGAACGGACAAGGAGAAGAAAGATGTATACGATATGCTGATGGACATTGATGCCACACGGCAGAACACGTATGAACGAATCATCGCAACTGATTAAAGATAACGGAAAGCGGAATGCTTAAACATCTACACATACAAAACTACGCACTGATAAGTCACCTCGATATTGACTTTGAAAACGGTTTTTCTGTGCTGACAGGAGAGACGGGTGCCGGTAAGAGTATCATTCTCGGTGCCCTCGCGCTAGTGCTCGGGGCAAGGGCGGATAGCAAAGCGATTACAGACGGCGAGGATAAATGTATCATTGAAGCGGAGTTTGATGATTGTATCATCCGCCGCGAATTGTACGCCAATGGCAAGAGCCGCTCGTTTGTGGACGACAGCGTAGTGACGCTGCAGGAACTGAAAGTACTCGCAAACCGACTCATCGATATCCATTCACAGCACGCGAACCTGCTCATTGAAAACGCAGATTTTCAATTGGAGGTGATTGATGCCATCGCGCAGAACGAAGCCTTGCAAGAAAAGTATTCTTCTCAATATGATAGTTATACTGCAGCTGTGGAAGCCTTGCTAAAACTGCAAGCGCTCGCAAAGAAGAGTCAGCAGGATTCGGATTACATCCAGTACCGGTACAAACTGCTGGACGAAGCAGGACTCCAAAATGGAGAGTTGGAAGAACTGGAAACAGAGCAATACCAGTTAAGCCATGCAGAAGAGATTCGTTCGGCGTTGGAGACGGTAGTGCAGGCGATAAACGGCGAACAAGGAAGTGCCGTTGACGCGCTTCGCTCCTGTCGTTTGGATGAAGCAGCGGCTGACTTGCAGGAACGCATTGACAACGCCCGCATTGAGTTGCAGGACATCGCAGAAGAGGCGGAACGCAAACTCAATCACATCGAGATGGATCCGCAACGCTTGCAATGGGTGGAAGAGCGGATGGATTCGCTGAACGGCTTGCTCCATAAATTCAATGCAGAGAACATCGGGGAACTTATTAAAACCCGCGATGAATTGGCAGAACAAGTGAACCGGCTTGACAGTTTCGATTTCGACATTGCTCAAGCGCAGAAAGAGGTAGAAATCCAAAAAGCCGCTCTCACCAAAATAGCGCAAGACCTTACCAAGAGTCGCAAGACGGTCATTCCGCAGATTTGTACTACACTGATAGACGGACTTAAAAGACTGGGGGTTGCCCATGCAAACGTGGATATTCAACTCACCCCCACTCCCGACTTCACGCCGAAGGGCTGCGACGAAGTGCAGATTCGCTTTGCGGCGAACCTCAATCAGAGTCTGCGGAATGTGAGTGAGGTGGCTTCCGGAGGTGAAATCAGTCGTTTGATGCTATGCGTCAAAGCACTTATCGCTTCCACAAAAGGCTTGCCGACCATCATCTTTGACGAGATTGATACCGGTGTAAGTGGCAATATTGCCGGCCAAATGGCAACGATCATGAAGGAGATGGCAACTCATCGTCAGATCATTGCCATTACCCATCTGCCGCAGATAGCAGCCATTGGAGAGCATCATTACAAAGTATATAAAACGGATACGGACAAACGTACGGAAACCCATATCAGCCGCCTCACAGACGACGAACGAATTATTGAAATCGCTTCCATGCTGAGCGGAAACAACCCGTCGCAAGAAGCCGTTTCCAATGCCAAGCAGCTATTATGTTACCATTAGCGGAAAGAATGCGTCCAAAAGTTTTGGACGATTACATAGGACAGAAACATCTGGTAGGACAAGGTGCTATCTTGCGCCAGATGATAGAGAGCGGCAATATCGCCAGTTTCATTCTGTGGGGACCTCCCGGTGTCGGGAAAACGACATTGGCGCGTATCATCGCGCACCAGCTTCAACGACCTTTCTACACCCTCTCTGCTGTCACGAGTGGCGTGAAGGAAGTGCGGGACGTCATAGATAAGGCCAAACGCAACGCTTCGCTGAATAGCGGACTCTTTGCCCCGACTGACGGACGCAGTCCCATCCTCTTCATTGATGAGATTCATCGCTTCTCAAAATCCCAACAGGATAGTTTGTTGGGAGCGGTAGAAGAAGGCACGATAACGCTTATCGGTGCAACAACGGAGAACCCGTCGTTCGAAGTCATCACTCCCCTACTCAGCCGTTGTCAGGTATATGTACTCAAAGCGCTGGACAAGGACGACTTGCTGGAATTGCTCCAACGAGCACTGACTCAAGACGAATACATCAAATCGCTCCATTTGCAAATCAAAGACACAGATGCATTGTTGCGATATAGTGGAGGAGACGCACGTAAGTTGCTCAATATCATTGAATTGGTAAGTAACAGCGGTGCAAAAGTGATAGATAACGAGACGGTAACCAAGCAACTTCAGCAAAACCCTGTTGCGTACGATAAAGATGGCGAAATGCACTATGACATCATTTCGGCCTTCATCAAATCGATTCGCGGCAGTGATCCGCAAGCCGCTATCTATTGGCTCGCACGGATGATAGAAGGCGGCGAAGATCCAAAGTTCATCGCACGGCGACTCGTTATTTCTGCCAGTGAAGATATCGGTCTCGCTAACCCCAACGCCATGTTGCTGGCAAATACATGCTTTGAAGTAGTTAATAAAATAGGATGGCCGGAAGGGCGCATTCCTTTGGCAGAGACGACGATTTACCTCGCTACGTGCAAAAAGGATAACTCTGCCTATCTCGCCATTGACGAGGCACTCGCCAAAGTGCGCGAGACAGGAAACCTGCCCGTGCCTTTGCATCTTCGCAATGCGCCGACAAGTCTTATGAAGGAACTCGGTTACTCGGACGGTTACAAGTATCCGCATGATTTTCCGGGACACTGGGTGGAACAGCAATACTTGCCGGACGAGTTGGTAGGTACGGAGTTTTGGCATAAATCATAAATCATAAATCATAAATTGTCAGGCATATACATACATATTCCGTTTTGTAAGAAACGCTGCGCATACTGCGATTTCTTCTCAACAACCTTGCTTAACCAGCGGGAAGAATATGTAAAGGCACTGCTGAAAGAAATTGTTAATCGCAAAGATGAGGCGAACGAGCCCATCCGAACCATATATATCGGCGGAGGAACACCCAGTACATTGGAGCCATACGATATCTCACGCATCATGGCAACGATTGACGCCCCTGAAACAGAAGAGATAACGATGGAAATGAACCCGGGCGATGTCACACCCGCATACTTAAAGGGCATCAAAGAAGCAGGAATCAATAGACTGTCTATCGGAATACAGTCTTTTCAAGACCCACTGCTGACTCTTATAGGCAGGAGACATAACGCAGAACAAGCACTCACGGCGGTGAGAAATGCGAAAAAGGCCGGATTTGATAACATATCCATCGACCTTATGTACGCGCTTCCTACACAAACAATGTCTCAATGGGAAGCGGATATTGAAACGGCTGTCAATTTAGAAGTGCAACATATATCGTCATACGGACTAATATACGAAGAAGGAACGGCACTCACACAACGCGTCCGGAACGGCGAATTGGAGATGATAGACGAGGATAGCGAAAATGCAATGTACGATCGGCTCTGCGAGCGGTTAAAGAAAGCAGGATTCGTCCATTACGAAGTAAGCAATTTTGCCCTTCCGGGCTACGAATCCAAACATAATAGCTGTTATTGGAACGGAACTTCGTACGTGGGCGTGGGCGCGGGTGCACATAGTTATATAGGAGTCGTGCGAAGTTGGAATCCGAATGACTTGAATACATACATTCGCAACATCAACAACGGCACTTTGGTACGCGAGTCTGAGACATTGACAGACAAAGACAGGTATAACGAACAAATCATGTTAGGTTTAAGAACCATCCATGGCATTGACGAGGCAATCACGAGGCAAATACGAGGCAAATACGAGACAATCCTAGACTTTACTCAAGCCAATCTGCTAACTCGCACAGCACAAGGACGTATCGTTGCCACGCAAAAAGGATTGCATATATTAAATAGAATAATTGAAGAATTGATGATATGAATACACACAATTGGCACAAACCCTTTCTATGGTGGTTTTGGGGACTCTTCTTCGGAGGCCTGCTAACAGCGTTTTTAGTCATTTGGCTCATTACCAAGGGAGCACTCGGTTATCTTCCTCCGTTGGAAGAATTGCAGAACCCGAAGAACACTTTCGCAAGTGAGATCATTTCGGCGGATATGCAGTCCCTGGGACGTTATTACCGGTATGAGAACCGAATCGGCGTGCAGTATTCGGATTTGTCGCCGAACCTCATTAACGCCTTGGTAGCAACGGAAGACGTGCGATTCTACCAGCACACAGGAGTGGATTTCAAATCCATGTTCCGCGCGATTATCAAACTCGGGCGTGCAGGTGGTGGGTCTACCCTCACCCAACAACTCGCCAAACAGTTATGGTCACCGCGGGCTAACAATATCTTTGAACGAGCGATGCAAAAACCTATTGAATGGGTCATCGCTACCAAACTGGAGCGTCTTTATTCGAAAGACGAGATACTCCTCATGTACCTCAATCAATTCGATTTCCTCTATAACGCCGTAGGTGTCCAATCTGCTTCTCAGGTCTATTTCTCCACAACGCCAAAGGATCTTAAATTGGAGCAGGCAGCGATGTTGGTAGGTATGTGTAAGAATCCCTCGCTGTATAACCCCGTTAGACACCCTGTTCGGGCCACCAACCGTCGCAACACCGTACTTGGCCAAATGGAGAAATACGGCTATATAGACCAAGCTACTTATGACTCCGTCTCAGCGATTCCCCTTGAACTCCACTATAGTTCGGTGGATCACAAGCAAGGGATTGCCCCGTATTTCCGTGAATATCTGCGTGTTACACTTACCGCCAAAGAACCGCAAGAGAGTGATTATTCCGAATGGAACAAACAACAATATAACTTGGATAAATGGCAATGGGACAATAATCCCTTGTATGGTTTCTGCGAAAAGAACCGCAAACCCGACGGAAGTACATATGATATTTACCAGGACGGTTTGAAAATATACACGACGATTGATTCGCGCATGCAGCGCTATGCTGAAGAGGCCGTAAGCGAGCATATGCAGGCACAGCAAAAATCGTTCTTCAAAGAGTTGAAGAAGAAAAAGAACGCGCCATTCTCATGGAAACTGACACAACAGGAGATAGATGGCATCATGAATCGTTCCATGCGTCAAACAGACCGTTATCGTATTATGAAACGCAACGGTATCAGTCACGATTCCATCATTCGTTCGTTCATGGAGCCGCGTGAGATGCAGGTATTCACGTACGACAGGGGAATGATTGACACCGTCTTGAGTCCGTACGACTCTATCAAATGGCAGAAGAGCTATTTACGTTGCGGTTTCATGTCTATGGACCCGCATACCGGACACGTCAAAGCGTACGTGGGTGGTCCTAACTTTGCCCATTTCCAGTATGATATGACCACAAAAGGTCGTCGTCAGGTCGGTTCAACGGTTAAGCCCTACCTGTACACTCTCGCAATGGACGAAGGTATGTGGCCGTGCGACAAGACGGTAAACGAGCCCATTACCTTGTTGGACGCTAATGGAGTGGAATGGTCCCCCCGCGACACGCACGACAAGTATAGAGGCGACACTGTGACACTCACATGGGGTCTCATGAACTCTTCTAACTGGATCTCTGCCTACCTCATGTCTCTCTTTACGCCGGAACAACTGGTAAAAATGATGCAGTCTTTCGGTATTCAAGGACAGTTAGACCCTGTTATCTCGCTATGTTTGGGACCGTGCGAAGTGAGTGTTGAAGAGATGGTGGATGCTTATACGACTTTCCCCAACAAGGGTATCCGCACCGATCCTCTCTACGTCACACGAATTGAGGATAGCAATGGCAATGTTATCGGAATGTTCACGCCCAAGACACATGAGATCATCAGCGAATCCACGGCTTACAAGATGATTTATATGCTTCGGGCAGTGCTGGACCACGGAACAGGTGTCCGCGTCCGTTTCAAATACGGCATCAATGCGCCGATGGGAGGCAAAACAGGTACTACCAATAATAACTCCGACGGATGGTTTATGTGCTTCACGCCTTCACTGGTCAGTGGTACGTGGGTCGGAGGAGAAGATCGTGGCATACATTTTGATGGCATGGCAGAAGGACAAGGTGCTTCGATGGCACTGCCTATTTGCGCATTGTATATGCAGAAAATATATGCAGATGAAGAACTCGGTTACAGTCCCAACGAGCAGTTTGATATCCCGAAGTGGTTTGATCCCAATGAAGGATGTAAATAAAGTAACGGTTGAAAGTTGAAAGTTTGTAGATTCATATTAGTCTTTGTGCTTTGCTCATTCTGCACAGCAGTCATTATTCCTGCGCGCGCACAAATGAACACCGATCGCATCACTGCAATTGGTCGCAATGCATTGTATTTTGAAGACTATGTGCTTTCTATCCAGTATTTCAATCAGGTCATTCGTCTCAAACCTTACCTTGCGGAACCGTATTTCTACCGTTCCATTGCCAAGATTCAATTGGAGGACTACCAAGGCGCACTCAAAGACTGTAACGCCGCTATAGAGCGGAATCCGTTCTCACCGGGCTATTACTATGCACGCGGCTATGTGTATCGCCAGCTTGACATGCTTGACAAAGCGGAAGAGGATTATACGCAGGCTCTCCATTTTTCACCGGAAAACCGCACCTATATGTTATTGCGCGCAGATACACGCGCGAGTAGAAAGAATTACGAAGAGGCGTTGCAAGATATCGAGCAGATGTTACGTCGTGAACCGCAGTCTGCATCTGTTTGGAGCGAGAAGGGACGGATTGCAATTCTCAAAACCGACACCATGATGGCGCTTGAAGCCTTTGAACAGGCGGCAAAATATGACAAAACCAATCCTGCCGTATGGTCGGCTTTAGGGGTTACCAATCTCATGCTGGATAGAGAAGAAGAGGCGTATGTTCAGCTCACACAGGCCATCAATTTAGGTTCCAAATGGGCCGGAGACTATATCAACCGAGGTGTTATTCATTACCATCGTCACAATTATCGCGGAGCCTTGTCCGACTATGACCAAGCGGTGAAGATTGCACCGCGGGACGCCGATTGTTATTATAACCGAGGCGTGATGAGACAGGAAGTAGGCGATTACAACCGCGCCCTGGAGGACTTCAATACGGCACTCTCACTTGCTCCGGAACGCACTGAGATGCGCTACCAACGGGGACTTGTCCAGATGCAACTCAAGCAGTGGAAGGAAGTGGTGGAGAATATGGACTCCCTCATTGCACGGTATCCTTATTTCCTACCCGCTTATTATCTGGCTTCCCAAGCAATGACGCGTCAGGGGAACACAAAAGCAGCCTTCCGATACAAGCAGAAAGCATATGATTTGGAGCAACATAAGGATGAGATTCAAAACAAACAGGCTCAACCGAACACAGATGTGCTGATAGCGCAGGCTCAGCCCCAAAAGAAAGACCACCGGAAAGAATTCTCTGCTTCTACGGCTCAAAACCAGAATGATATACCGGAAGAGGAACAGAAATATGAATCGCAGACTCGGGGTTCCGTACAGAAACGCTATCAGGATGTGGTTAACGAACCTCATATAGTACTCAGTTATTATAGCCAGGACATGAGCCTGCGCCGTACCAATTATTATCATCCGCTGGTGGATGCACTCAACAAACGTGCTATACTCCCTGCTACACTCCGGTTCACAGCCCAAGAGATTGCCCTCACGGCAGAAATGGTAGACTTCCATTTCTCTGAAATAACGCGTCTCTCCAAGCTCATTGACGAAGCCCCGAATATGGAACTGTATTTCGCGCGTGCCTTTGAATTTGCCATCGTACAAGACTATGCAAGTGCGATTGACGATTGTACCAAAGCCTCTTTATTGGCAGATAAAGCAGCAGAAATACTCATCCTTTTCTGCAGAGCCAACTGGAGATACCGACTGTTTGAATATCAACGCACTACTGGAGTACAGGAAGTGACTGCCACCATGGATTTTGATATCATGCTACGCGACTATGACCAAGTCATCCGCTTGCAACCTGACTTCACTTTTGCTTATTATAACAAAGCCAATATTCTTTGCGCACAACGGGAATACAAAGATGCCATCAACTACTACACCCAAGCCATTAAGTTGGATTCGGACTTTGCGGAAGCCTATTTCAACCGCGGACTGACATACGTCTATACCGGCGAAAACGAGAAAGGTCTTGCAGACTTATCTAAAGCCGGCGAGTTGGGTATTTATCAGGCATATAATTTAATCACGCGATTCAAATAAATGATAAGGATAATGAAAGGAACAAAGACATATATATTTATGCGGGGACTCATACTCCTTTCATTTCTCATGTTCCGTTTTCTTCCATCCTACTCCCAACTCCTATACGAAATCAGCGGAAAAGGAAGCAGAAACAAATCTTATCTGTTGGCCACAAACCGATATGTGGATATGACGTTTATCGATACGATACCAAACGTATTCCGTTGCTTCGGACGATGCGACAAAGTGCTTACGGAATTTGCAATGCAGGACTATGAAGCCCTATCCGTATTGCGCCAGGCTGCGCTTCTACCCGATTCTATTATTTTGAAGAATTTTTATAGCGAAGACGATTACAGGCTGATCAATAACACTCTTCTTATTAATATCGGCATGGGGCTGGATCAATTGTGCCGAATGAAACCCTCTTATTTAACGGAGCTCTATCGCAATGAATTAATGAAACAATGGTTGAATTATGACGAGCAACGATCGATGGAGAGTTTCTTTGAAACGGTAGCTGTGCAGCGAAACATACCTGTATACGGAATAGATGCCGTGGGAGAGACGATGTATATGCTGTTTGACCGCGAACCCTTCCACTGGCAATGTTCCGAGTTGCTCAAAGTGATACAGTATCCCGAGAACGAAGTCAAGCAGGAACGGACTATCCGGGAAATGTACCGCAACGGACGTTTGACGGATATATCTTATCAAGTGGAAGGTCCTAACAATAACTCGTCCGTCTCATTCTCGGATTATAAGGTATATTGCCAACGAAACGAACAATGGGTCAAACGGCTACAACCCTTTCTGACGGAAGGTGGAGCGTTTATTACGCTCAACGCCGTCTATCTGGGCGGAGAGAAAGGACTGATCGAACAACTACGCAAAGCAGGTTATCGCGTACGCCCCGTTAATAGAAAAAAAATAAAAATTAACAATTAATAATATTCTATCAAAAATGAAAAAAGTATTTTTTGTATTAGCAGTGTGCCTTCTTACCGCTGCAATGAGTATGAACGCCGCCCAACGCGGTAAGTACATTCATGTCGATGCTTCTGTTAACAAGAATCTGAAGCCGCAAATCGCCTTCTGCCAGGACCATAAAGATGGCAAAGACATCACTACCCTGCTCGTTAAAACGGTCAATGTGAACGAATACAATGAGTTCACAGACGCTTCGCGTGTACTCATTCGTTTTGCAGATGGCAAGGCGGTACGACTCAACCGCGTGCCGGGCTCTGAAGTAATCAAGAACAAAAACACCGAGAAAGCAGCACGTGCCACTATCACCAAGTACTGGACGGAAACCAGTTATGAAGTAGCACCGGAAGTGATTGAGAATCTTACCAAAGGCGTCGCCATCATCAAAGTGCGTATTGTATTCAAAGAGAACGAAGCCAAGGATTACGAGATAGCAGAGGGTTATCAGGAGAAGATGGCGGCAGACCTGCTCAAATCATACCAAGAGGCTACACTTAAAAACCAGAAATTGAACAACGATTTGAGTGATGAGGACTTCTAAAAACTGGGCAGGATGGTTCATCCTTTCAGTTTTCATATTTAATTTTCATCCTTCTTACGCCCAAATAGGCATTCGCCAATTGGGTGACTCGTTGATGGCTTACACGGGATTTTCTCGGGTATGGTCTCCTGTCGTACGTGTCAAAAACATGCGAATCAACGAGGATAATGTCACTCTCCATACTAATGTCACGTTACGTGACTACCGTTGGACACCGGATAATATCGCGGATATCAAGCGCAAGGTGAGCCAATGGACATTAGGTCACCCGGATGGCAATGTAACGATTTTCAGTGCCGGCACAGACATAGAAACGCTGATTACGGAGTGCGCCAAGACAAAGACACCGGCCGGTAAGTGCAAACTGTCCAGCGACCGTTACTGCGACCTCACAAACCGTACCATCGTACTCTACCCGAGTCATGGCATCTACCATAACATTGCGCGGGACGAATGGATTTGGCAACGTGCGACCCTATGGACTACGGTAGAAGACCTCTATAGTCAGGAATACGTTCGCCTTATCAAGCAGATGTTAGAGAATGCCGGTGCTTCGGTGCTGATGCCACGGGCAGGATTGGAACACCAAGAGATTGGGGTTTCCGGATTGCCCAAATGGACGGAAGGCGCACGATATTGGTTAAGCGGTCAAGGAATAGACTCTGCCTTATGGAAACTATACGACGATGACGAGTATAAAGATGACATGAAATGTCGTGCTACATGGGTGAATGCGCACGAGGCGCCTATAGACTTATGCATCGCGTTCCATACAGACGGTCAGGACAGCGGTAACGACTCCACCATTATCGGTACCCTCTGTATTTACACCGCCAAAGATGACAAGGGAAATACTACCTTACGGGACGGTCGGGACAGAGAGACCACGAACCGTAACCTCGCTGACTGGATTCAAACCCAGGTGACAGAGGACCTGCAAACTATTATCCCTGAATGGACCCGTCGCCAACTTAAAGAAGCCAATTACTGCGAGAGCCGCGTGCCTGTCGTACCCAGTATCATTTTGGAACTGCTCAGCCATAAGAACATGGCGGATATGAAGTACGGTCTGGACCCCAAGTTCCGTTTTACGGCATCCCGTGCTGTGTACAAAGGCATCTTACGATACCTCAACGGCAAAGACGCAACCGTTCAACCCCTACCGATTGAGCAGTTAGCTATCGGAACGGATGGAATACTGCGATGGAAAAGAAGCATGGACAGTCTCGAGCCATGTGCCGCACCTACCTATTATATGGTGTATGCACAGGAAGATGGAGGAGAATGGGATGTACAGCAGGTGGAGAAAGACACCTTCCTTCAAATGGATATCCGGCAAGGAGTGCAGTATAACTACTATGTAGTGGCAGGCAATGACGGAGGTTTAAGTCTCCCCAGCCCTATGATTAGTGCCTATCTGAATGACAATAAAGAGACCACCCTTATCATTGATGCTTTTGATGATGTTTATGGTCCGGAATGGTTTGCAGACAGCACTTTTGCCGGTATTGTACCGGGAACATATGCCTGCGAGGACCATTTTTCCTGCGCCTACATCGGCCAGCAGTGGGATTATACGCGTGCTCATCCTTGGATTAACGATGACAACTGCGGTTGGGGTGCTTGTTACAGAGACCATGCTGGCCAATTCACTATCGGCAACACACGCGACTGGGCGACGTTACACGGAAGAGTGCTCAAAAAGATGCAAATCAGTTATGTATCATGCACAGAAGGTATGGCGAAAATTGACAGTTCCTATGCCGCGGTGGATATCGTTTACGGACGGGACAGAACGCCTTTATGCAACGAATCGCTACGTGCCCAAATCGCCGCATACCTTGATGCAGGCGGACGCATGTTGCTTAGCACCGACCATTTCAGCGCCATCGACAAAGAATGGGCAAAACTAAACCTGCATGCCTCTTTCTATGCGCCTCAGTCCACCCGTAACGGACGCATTCTCCGGCCGAACCACCGCCCGGATCAATTGGTCATGGAGCCGAATGAGTTGCAACTCTTCTCTCCGGCGCCACAAGCCTTGAAACCGGAAGGAGACCATGCTGTCCGAATGGCGACATACCAAGACATGCGTTGTCCTGCCGCGGTCGGATACAAAGCGCCATCGACGGACTCAGTCATGCAACATCCAACGACCTTGGTCTATGGCTTCCCGTTAGAGGCAATACAAGACTTTGACAAAATATACAGAAACTCCATGGAGTGGCTACTATCAAAATAAAACCTTATGTAAAATCACGGTATATATATACATAGTATATATATGAGGTAAGTGGGATACGTTATACTCTCGTATTTACTCTGTATTTGCCTTAAAGTTACAATATGATTAAGTTATGGGAAAAAAGAAAAATCTACCAATATATGAAAATGTCGAAATAACCGGCGTGGCCGCGGAAGGAAAAGCCCTTACCCGTATCGACGGCATTGTATGCTTTGTTCCTAACTGTGTGCCGGGAGATATCGTCGATTTGCAGGTTACAAAGAAAAAACACTCGTTTATGGAAGCGCGTGTGCTGCGTATCGTTCAACCGAGTGCGGCTCGATGCGAGGCCCAATGCAAACATTTCGGTACATGCGGGGGCTGTAAATGGCAGATACTTCCCTACTCCGAGCAACTGAAATACAAACAGCAACAAATAGTCGATAACCTCACACGTATCGGTAAGATCGACCTTCCTGAGATAAGTCCGATTTTAGGCTCCAAGCATATCTACGAATACCGTAACAAGTTGGAGTTTACCTGTGCTGACCGCAAATGGCTGACTTCCAATGAGTTGGAAGAATTAAAAAGAAAAGACGAGCCATTACAGATCGAACCAGGAATCGGTTTTCATATTCCAAACTGCTTTGACAAAGTTTTGGACATTGAGGAATGTCATTTGATGCCGGAAATCAATAACCGTATCCGAAACGGTATACGCGAGTATGCACGCGAGCACGGGCTTACGTTCTATAACGAACATGCGCACGAAGGACAATTGAGGACACTCATTCTGAGAAACAACCACAAGGGCGAGTTGATGCTTATCGTCACTTTCGGCTGCAAAATGAATGAAACCTGTTTCGGGTTACTGGAATGGCTGCATACCGAATTTCCGGAGATTATTTCGCTATTGTATGTTGAAAACCTGAAATTCAACGATACTATCGGAGATTTGGAAGTAAAGACCTACTCCGGTCAGGACCATATTATGGAAGAGATGGAAGGTTTGCAATTCAAAGTAGGCCCGAAATCATTCTACCAGACCAACACCGAACAAGCGTACGAGTTGTACAAAGTAGCGCGTGAATTTGCCGGACTGACAGGTCACGAATTGGTCTATGACCTCTATACCGGTACCGGAACCATCGCCAATTTTGTATCCCGCCAGGCCAAACAGGTTATCGGTATCGAGTATGTGCCGGAAGCTATCGAAGACGCCAAAGTGAACTCCGCTATCAACGGAATAGAGAACACCCTCTTTTTTGCCGGTGACATGAAGGATATTCTGAATGATGCGTTCGTAGCCAAATACGGTTGTCCGGACGTTATTATCACAGACCCTCCGCGAGCAGGAATGCACGAGGACGTTGTAAACGTCATTCTTCACGCAGCCCCAAAACGCATCGTTTATGTCAGTTGCAATCCGGCTACACAAGCACGCGACCTGGCCCTATTGGATGCAAAATACAAAGTTACCAAAGTGCAACCCGTAGATATGTTCCCGCACACGCAGCATGTTGAGAACGTAGTACTTCTGGAAATTAAAAACAATCCTTCAAAATAAAGCTCATTATCCATATGCACTATTTATTCATCATCCTGTCTGTCTATTTCGTTACTTTTCTGGACAAGCCGGAGAAGACAGCACCACAGTTGTCAGAACGTGCGTGGGAACAACGCGCCAAATGGGGTATTGCAACCGATCAGATGGATTATCCAGTCAGCCCCCTTTACATGGGCGAACTCACCAAGATGGGAGTAAAAATATACCATAAGAGCCGTTGGTTCAACGGAGTAACGTGCGAAATGGACAAAGAATTAGCGGCGAAAGTAGCGGAATTGAAGTTCGTGACTGCGGTGGAGATGACACGCGATGACAGCAAGGCCGTTGCTCAGATACGCAAGTCCCAATGGCAGAAAGAACAAACGAACGGACCCGCTACTGACAAGCGAAAAACCATCGATCAACTCAAGGTATACAATTTACTTCCGCTTCACGAAGCCGGATATGAAGGACAAGGAATTCTAATGACGGTTTGCGACGGCGGTTTCTACAATGCCTCTCAAATGAGTTGTTTCCGCCCCGCGGCATTGGAATTGGGGCACTTCGATTTCACCGATGATACCGATGATTTTTACGGTTCAACCGGTACACACGGCACCGAATGTTTAAGTACGATTTCTGCCGTTGAAGACGGATACTACGGTGCAGCTCCAAAAGCTCAATATTATCTGATGAGATCGGAGGAAATGTACACTGAGAGTCCCAAAGAGATGGATAATCTCGTTGCCGCGTTCGAGAAAGCCGATTCTCTGGGTGTCAATATTTTCTCTGTTTCTTTGGGTTACGCGATGTTCGACAATGCGAGTTGGACGCTTCCCAAATCTGCATTGGACGGCAATAGTACACGGGCGAGTCTTGCTGCAACTATCGCTGCCCGCAAAGGGATGTTAGTTTGCGTAGCGGCAGGCAATGAAGGGAATAAAGAATGGCATACCCTCAGTGTTCCATCTGATGCAGACAGTATCCTCACGGTAGGAGCGGTGCGCACTGACAGTGTGCCCGGAAACTTCTCCAGTTACGGTCCTTCGGCTGATGGACGCGTCAAACCCGAGGTATGCGCAGTAGGGGCAGGTGCTGTCGTGATGACGCCGCAAGGATATGCCATTTCAGCAAACGGTACGAGTTTTGCAACGCCCCTTATCGCAGGAATGGCCGCTTGCATATGGTCTGCCTTACCCAACGAGAACGCCATGCAGATTCGCGAACGAATCATTCGCTCCACAGACCGTTATACCACCCCAACCGATCCGCAATACGGATACGGTATTCCGAATGCGATGGTAGCTTGCGCTTTGCCAACCGGCCTGATGTCTGTTACCGGCAACTCATACCCCATTACTCATAAAATAGTACGTAACGGGCAGATACTCATTATCCGCGGAGAAAAGACCTACACAATTACAGGACAGGTGGTAGAATAAAAAAAATGGCAGGCTAACTACATCGCACCGCTACAACCTCCTACCCTTGCTCCGGTCAAGGCCTGGGGGAGTTTAGAGGGAGCTGGTCGTATAGCACCTGCCAAAAACTCTGATTTGAAATCGGCCGCAAAGGTACAACATTTTTTGCACATACGCAAATATTTTAACAAAAAAATGCTGGAAAACTTCATTATCGGGCGCATCAAAGCCGAACTACCGTTTGAACCGAATGAGGAAAAGGACGGTTTACTTACCGCTCTCGGGCGGTTTTTGGTGTCCCGTGATGAACGCAAGGCTTTTATCTTATGCGGGTACGCAGGAACAGGTAAGACGAGCGTCATGAGTGCTCTCGTGCGAGCTATGGAAGGTCTCAAACAACCTTGTATACTACTCGCCCCTACCGGCCGAGCCGCCAAAGTGCTGAGCCGGTATTCCGGAGCGCAGGCCTATACGATTCACAAGAAGATCTATCGGCAGAACCAGTTGGGCGTTGAGGCATTCTCGCTGAGCGACAACCGACATGTGCGCACTCTTTTCATTGTGGATGAAGCATCTATGCTTTCCGGCAATCGTGACAATGCCACTTTTGGCAGCGGATGTCTGTTGGACGACCTCGTTCGCTATGTGTATAACGGACAGGGATGCAGTCTGCTTCTTCTTGGCGATGATGCCCAGTTACCCCCTGTAGGCAGTCTGAACAGTCCCGCTCTTGATATGGATTATATGAGAGGTTACGGATTATCGGTTACGGGTTACGGACTGAAAGAAGTGGCACGACAAGCGTTGGACAGCGGCATTCTTGCGGAAGCCACCCGGATACGAGGACTTCTGAACAAGCCGATTTCTCCGATGAATCCGGTCAAACTGAATCCTAATGACACCGATATTATCCGCGTTCCCGGCGATGAAATCATCGAGCATTTGGAAACCAGTTGGAAGGAGGTTGGCGCCGAAGAAACGCTCATCATCGCCCGCAGCAACAAGATGACCAATTTATATAACGGCGGTGTACGGGCACGCGTGCTATGGAAAGAGGACGAACTTTCCAACGGCGACCGCGTGATGGTTAGCAAAAACAATTATTTCTGGGCGCAAGAGTACGATGACCTGGAGTTTATTGCCAACGGAGACATGTTCGAGATCAAGCGGCTTAACAATATCCATGAACAGTATGGTTTTCATTTCGGAAAAGCCTCCCTGCGGTCGGTAGATTACAATTGGGAAATTGACGCCCTACTATGGTTGGATACGCTGACAACGGATAGCCCCGAAGCCAATTACAGGCTGCAAAAAGAACTATTTGCACGCATCGCAGAAGATTTTCCGGAGATCCGCAATAAGAAAGAACTGGTTAAAGCCGTTTACGAATCGCCCTATTACAACGCACTGCAGATCCGTTATGCCTATTGCGTGACATGCCATAAAGCCCAAGGGGGGCAATGGAAACATGTGTATATTGATCAGGGGTTACCGGTTACGGATGAGGGGTTATGGGAAAGTCCCATTTCCCCCGAGGAACACCTCCGATGGCTCTACACCGCTCTCACCCGAGCCACCGAAAAAGTATATATTTTACGCTAAACAGCAAAAAAAATCATGAAAGACTTGCATATATGCAAGTTTTTTTGTAATTTTGCACGCAAAATTGTTTTCAAGCAAAAAATACTAACAAACAACTCTTATAAACAATGAAAAAAATCTTTCTATTTCTTGCAATCGGGTGTGTATTCATTGGTTGCCATTCCAAGTTGGATATGGAGAACATGGATACTCGCACCCAAGTAGAAGCGGGCGTGGCGCTACCTGTCGGTAGTTTCCGCGTGACGATTAAAAACCTTGCTGGCGAGGTGAGCAATCTGTACATTGATTCGTTGGATCACAAAGGTGTTCTTACATGGTGTGACACTTTTCCTGACGGTCGTAGTTATCACAAGGTGGACTTAAAGGAACGTATCACGACTAAGAATTTCCCACTGGACGTGTACGATCAGTTGAAAGCCCATGCATCTGTAACCAACACCATTATCGGTCCATTTACGGATACCTTGGTTTTCGACATGCCGCTAAAACTTAAGGACATTAACAACGACAAGACCGAGGAGCGTTTGGACAGTGCCTGGATTGACGATTCTGAATTCACGTCTACCCTTTCCACATCCAATTTTGACATTCAATGGGGTTGGATTGACAAAGTTATTTTGGATTTGGGTGAGCAGATCAATCGTCCTACCGGCAATTCGATGGTACTTTACACCAAAGGCGATGCGGGTAATTTCAATTCTCCGATCAAAACATCGATTGATCACTTCACGCTGAACATGATGAAGGATAAAAACAAAAAGCCTCAAGACTACGCAGTGCTGGACACCACGACGTTTAAGGTTCATTTTATTTTCACTATTCCGGAAGGTCAAACGCTTGTTTTGAATTCAAACGCCAAATTGAATTACGATTTCAGCGTACAATTTATCAACTACTCCGCTATCTGGGGTTATTTCAAGCCGTCCCCTGACATGTTCGCCGAGGTGCTTGCAGATGTAGGTGAGAGTTTTAAAAGTCTGACATTCCTGCGCAAGGGTTATCTGCCTTTCTCCGATCCATACATCAATGTGGAAATCAATACCAAGTTAGCCGGCGCTCTCCGTGTGGATAGTTGTTATGTCTTTGCAATAGATGTTAACGGCAAACGTACACCGGCGTTGTTTAACGGCAGTGAGATTAACCGTAACATCATATTAAAAACCGATTATTCGAAACATCCGTTAGGATACTTGGATCCGGCGGATAACAGAACTATCGGTGATTCTATCCTATTCTGGACCGACTTTGACAAGACCCGTGAGAAAGGCCAACTTGACCGCTTGTTCGGCTATATGCCTGAAAAGATCGGCTATAAGTTCAAGGTGTATTTCGATACCGACCCTGCCCGTACGCCCCAAGTTCGTCTGAATCCGAACGACTCTATAAAAATCGATGCAATATGTACGTTGCCTTTCCTACTGAATCAAGGCACCTATATCAGTTATCCGGATACCTTCCATAATATCGATTTGAGCAAAGTCAGTCTGGATTCGTTGCAGCATGAATCGGAGTTGTTAGACACTATTCACGCATCGAGTTTGAAATTGGTTTTGAAAGCCAAGAACATGATACCTCTGCACGTAAAAGCCGCTATGCGGTGCTATGACGAGAACGACAAGATGCTGATGAGTCCGGATGATCCATCCAAACCATTTATTGTCTTCACGCAGGATACGATTGTGTTCGAGCCGCGTAAGATCAAGAACGGTGAGATTACGAAGAATGACGATCCCGGCGAGACAACGATTATTGCCAACCTGGAGAAGAAAGATATTGACATGCTGCCGAAAGTGAAAGCAATCACCTTCGAATGCATTGTTGATGACAAATCGCTTGACTACGCATACAAACAGGGTCTGTCGAAGATCAAATTAGCGGAAGACCAGGATATCGTTATCAAGCTCGGTCTGACGGCCAACGTGAACGCTGTGCTTAATTTTGACAAGAACGATAAAAAATAAGGAGGGCTGAACGATGAAAAAGATGCATAAATATATGATTGCAGCCCTTGTGGCTCTGACAACGATATCGGTAAGCGCACAGCAGGTAAACACACTCTATTTCTTGGAGAACGCTCCTATGCGCCACACCATCAACCCGGCCTTCCAACCGGTAAGTAAAGTCTATTTCAACTTCACTCCGCTGGGTTGGATGTCGAATAGCGCAGGTAATAACTCACTGACGATGAGCGATATCTTCACCATTGATCCGAAGACAGGCAAAACGATCACGGTACTCCATCCGAATGCCGATAAAAAAGCGTTCCTCAAGGCGTATAAGAAACTGATGGTTTCCAATGATGAGATGACGCTCGGTTTCGTTAACGTAGGTGTGCGTATCAAAGACAAAGGATACCTGACTATCGGCATCAACGAGCGTATTCAAGGTTTTAGCGCACTGCCGAAATCGGTTCCTGATTTCCTGCTGAACGGCGGAATGAAAGACTTAACGGGAGGCACGAATACGTTCAACCTTTCCAATTTGGGTTTGGGCGCATCCGCCTATACCGAGATTAGCGGTGGTTACAGCCATCAGTTGGACGACCAGTGGACTATCGGTGGTAAGTTCAAGTTATTGTTAGGTCAATTCTACGCAGGTGCCCAAGCCAAGGATCTCGCTATTGATGCTACCTCTTCCGAGTGGCGAATCCACGGAGATATGGGACTTGATATAGTAAGTCCGTTCAATACCAGTTATCTGGACTCCTATTTGAGTGACAAGAGCATGAAGCAGGTAACAGACGGCTTCAAGAATGGCTCTTTCCAAAAGGACAGCCTGATGGATATGGGTAGCCTTGCCTCTTGGTTAGTTCCGGCCGGTTACGGTGCTGCAATTGACTTCGGTTTCACCTACAAACCCATTGAGCAGGTTCAGATTAGTGCCGCAATCACCGACCTCGGATTCATCTATTGGACGAATGCAAGTCGTCTCAAATGCTCTATTGACACCGTTTTTGAAGGAGCCGGCGTATATGAATACGGCGATAAGAAATATCAGGACGAAAGTGGTAATTTCTCCACAGATATTCTGATGGACTCTATCGGAGCCAACCTTATGGGAATGCTTGATGGTTTCCACTTTGCCAAGAACGGAAACAAAGGATTTGCGCGCATGACGACCATGCGTTTGAATGTAGGTGTAGACGCTAATTTCTGGGATAACCGCGTAGGTGTAGGAGTCGTTTCCGCCACGAAACTGTACAACAACCGCCTTTACGAAGAGGTTACTCTCGGTGCAGCATTCCGCCCATTCAACTGGCTGAATATCGCGATGAGTTACTCCTTCATAGACAACGGCAAATTCAGCAATATCGGTGCCGGACTCAGTATTATGCCGTATGACGGAGTGAACATGACGCTCACTATGGATTATATGCCGACATCTTATGCGAAAGTGCCGAACACCAACAAGTACCTCATTCCTGACAAAATGAAGATGTTCAATATCGCGTTGGGCTTCTCCATTTGCTGGGGCTCGAACCATCGTGATAAAGACAAAGACGGTGTACGCGACAAACTCGATATGTGTCCGGACACGCCGCGTGGCGTATTGGTTGATGAGCAAGGTTGTCCGTTGGATGAAGACCATGACGGTGTACCTGATTACCTCGACCACTGTCTCGGAACTCCTCCTGAGGCTATCGGCTTCGTTGATTCAGTGGGTTGCGAATTGGATACGGATGGTGACGGTGTAGAAGACTACCGCGATAAATGTCCGAACACACCGGAAGCTGCTTGGGGTAAGGTAGATACACTCGGTTGTCCGCTTGATACGGACGGTGACGGTGTACCCGATTACCTCGACGAGTGTCCTGAGACTCCGGAAGCCGCTTGGGGTAAAGTGAACGAGAAAGGTTGTCCGATTGATACAGACGGTGACGGTGTAGCCGATTATCTGGACGAATGTCCTGACACTCCGGAAGCAGCTTGGGGCAAGGTTGATGAAAAGGGTTGTCCGCTTGATAGCGACCGCGACAGTGTACCGGATTACCTCGACCAGTGTCCGAACACGCCGGAAGCTGCTATCGGATTTGTGGATGCAGTAGGTTGTGAACTGGATACGGACGGTGACGGTGTACCAGACTACCTCGACAAATGTCCGTATGTACCCGGTCTCACAGAGAACAAGGGTTGTCCGGAAGTGAAACGTGAGGTACGTCAATTGCTCCAAAAAGCAATGCAAGGTATCGAGTTCGAGTTGGGCAAAGCTATCATCAAGAAGAAATCCTTCCCGTTGCTTGACAAGATCGCCGCTACATTCATTGAGAACACCGGTTACATCATCGAGGTTCAAGGCCATACCGATAATATCGGTACGGATGAGGTGAACAAGCGTCTCTCGCAACAACGTGCAGAAGCAGTGAAGAACTACCTGGAGAAGAAGGGTGTTCCGACAGATCGCTTGACAGCTGTAGGTTATGGTCCGACCATGCCAATCGCCGACAACAAGACGAAAGCAGGTCGTGCAAAGAACCGTCGCGTTGAGTTCAAGATCACATTCGAGGAAGTGCACATCGAGACCCTTCTCGAGCATGCCGATCCCGTTTCTACTGAATAAGTAGGCTTTGGGTAGCGGCTTTGATCGGCCGCTACCTAACTCATTTATTAACATTAAAAATATTTTATTATGGGACGCGCTTTTGAATATCGCAAAGCTACAAAACTGAAAAGATGGGGACATATGTCCCGTACATTCACCAAATTAGGTAAAGAAATCACGATTGCTGCCCGTGAAGGTGGACCGGATCCGGACTCCAACCCTCGTCTGCGTACACTCATCCAACAATGTAAACGCGAGAACATGCCGAAGGACAATATCGACCGCGCAATCAAGAAAGCGACCGATAAGTCATCAGAAGGTTATAAGGAGATCAACTACGAAGGATACGGACCACATGGCATCGCTATCTTTGTGGAGACTGCAACCGACAACCACATGCGTACGGTAGCTAACATCCGTTCGTATTTCACCAAGTTCGGCGGCACCCTCGGAACACAAGGTTCGCTGCAGTTCCTCTTTGACCGCAAGGCATGCTTCACCGTAACAATGAAGGACGGCATTGACCTTGACGAACTCGAACTCGAGTTGATTGACTTCGGGGTAGAGGAACTCGGTGTAGATGAAGAGGAGAACACGATTGTCATCTATTCGGACTTCAACGAGGCTATTAACATGCAGAAATACCTCGAGGACAACGGCTTCGAGATTCAGTCTATGGAGTTTGTTCGTATCCCAAATGACACGAAAGAACTGACGGACGAGCAACGTGAGTCTGTACAGAAACTCATCGACAAGATCGAAGAGGACGAGGACGTTCAGAACGTGTTTACCAATATGGCGGAATAGAAGAAAGTCAAAAGTCGAAAGATAAAAGACAATGGTAATCTCTGATTATTTTAAATTAACGGAACGTCAGGCTGAGCAGTTTGCTCAGCTTGACGCGCTTTATCGCGACTGGAACAGTAAGATCAATGTCATCTCACGCAAGGATATTGACAACCTCTACGAGCATCACGTGCTCCACTCGCTTGCGATCGCCAAACTCCTACCCTTCCAACCC
>JAFVHA010000138.1 GCA_017478035.1 Paludibacteraceae bacterium
CTACCTTCACGGAAGATGGAATGTCAGAGCTGATGAAAGGAGAGTTTTGGCTGGTCGAGGACTAATCCCCGACCGCCAATCTCTTAGAACTTAGCCGAGTGCTTGCGGACTTTCTCAACAAGGTTGTCATCCACGTGGTCACAGTAGATGGACGTAATGTTGAGGTTGTGGTGGTCTGCTGCTCCCTTGACAGTATTTGCGTCTGCTCCATTATCAAACAGGCTGATAATACCCGTATCACGGAGGGAGTAGAGCTGCATGGTGTCCGGGAGATGGCACTGCTTACGCATTTTGTCCCACGTCTTGCGGTACATGCGGGAACTGATAGGCTCCTTGCCGGGCAGGTAGCCGTTACTGATGAGGTAATCATCTTGGTTCGCTCCTTGGATATTGCGTCCAAGTATCTCAATCAGTTCGTCGCTCAACACGGCTTTACGCGAGTACTTTGTCTTGGTTATACTGCCATCCAAGTGGATTACCTTGTGCTCCAAATCAACGTCGCTCACGCGCAGTTTGCTGATTTCGGTCGGACGGATCAGCGATTGGAACACCAACTCACAGATGAGCAGATAACCCGGATTGTTATTCATAAACCATTCACGCATGATAGCACGTGCGTCTGCATTAATTATGGTACGCTTCTTGGCTTCTTTCTTCTTCTTGGAAATGCCGTAGAATGGGTTTTTCTCGATGAACTTCTTCTTCACGCACCAAGTAAAGAATGCTTGGGCGCTCACAAGGTTGTTGTTAAAGGTGGCATTTACCCAATTGTTCTTTTGGCGCTGCTCGTCCAGATAGCGGACTGCCATCACATCAGAGAAGTCCTTTAGCAACATATCCGGGCTTCTCTTATCACACCACTCAAGAAGCCTACGACTAAATGCCTTGTAGCCTCGTAGGGTGTCAGGACGAAGATCTTTTTCCACGTCACGGAAATACTGCTCGTAAACAATCTTAATAGGTACTGCGCCCGGGTTCTCCGTTTTGACATCCTCGTTAAAAGGATTCCATCCGTTAGCCAGCTTCATATTGAGTTGGCTACAGATAGTGTTCGCCTGCACTCTGAACTCCATTGCAGTACGACAACGCTTGCGCAGATTGTTTAACCGGAACTTGCGACGCTCTAAGGTTTGGGTGAAAGGATTGGTTACGTAATACTCGATAAACCATCCGGTCGCAATGTGTTTTACTACCGCTGGGGCATAGCCCGCAAAGAGCGGTGAAAATTGACTAAGAGTTGACATTTTTTTTTCTCCATTTTCTTTGCTGAAAACAGAGTTACGATGCCAGATATTTTAGTGCTTTTGTTCGTATTTTTTCCCGAATTTTTTGAATGAATTTTCGGGACATTTTCGGGCCACTTTAACCGAAAATCCGCCGTAACTTATTCAGTTACAACGGATTAGAGTTTTCGTCTTAAGCTCCCCACGACACTCGGAACCACAATCCGATGCTCTACCAACTGAGCTAAGACCACCGTGTAGCTTTTTTTCAAAAGCGGTTAATCTAACCTTTTTTCTCGAGAATTGCTCTCTCGATTAAAAAGCGGGTGCAAAGGTACTGCTTTTTTTTGAATTGTGCAAATATTTAAGCACTTTTTTCAAAAAAAGACAGATAAATAGTCCTTTTCCCTTGCGGAGAGTGAGGGATTCGAACCCCCGGTACGACGTAATGCGTACACCGCATTTCGAGTGCGGCACTTTCGACCACTCAGTCAACTCTCCTCGCGCGTCAGCGCGCCTCTTCCATCGAAAAAGCGTGCAAAGGTACTGCTTTTTTACGACATGTGCAAATATTTTCGCAAAAAAATCTTACTTTGCCTTTATTTTATCAAAACCCAAACCGAAAACACCTCCCACATCCGCGATAGAAACGAGGGCATTCGGGTCGATATCATGCACCAAACTGAAGACCAGTGAACTCTCGGGTTTACGTACGAGTACGGAGATCACTTTGACCGGTTGCTTGGAGTACCAGCCTGTTCCGTCCAGAACGGTCACACCGCGGTTAACCGTAGTATTGATGGCGGTAGCAATCTCATCGTATTTGGAGGAATAGATGAGGAAATGGACGGAGCGGTGCAGCCGTGACATGATCCAATCGACGGCGAGCGTATAAGAGATGGTCATCGACACACCGTATAACACGCGCTTGATCTGCAGATAGGTAGGGTTCGTGCCTTCGACTTGCATGGAGGCAGGAAGCGGCAGGAAGAACGCCGACGCGATAATCAGCACATCGCAGGCTAACATGATGTTTCCCAATGATATATTCCGGTAATGATTGACGATCATCGCCACTATATCCGTTCCTCCGGACGAGCCGTTAGCCGCCAACACGCATCCGAGACTGAGGCCAAAGACGAAACCTCCGATGATGGCTCCTACCCAAGGATCAGCGATGATAGGTTCCGGCAAAATAGGTATGACACGGTACCATAAGGTGATCGCCGCCACGCCAACCATCGTCCGAATGGTAAAACGCCATCCGACGGTCAAGCCGGCTATCAAAAGCAGGATGGTATTGAATATAAATGTCGTCAACCACACCGGGATGGCACCTTCATATTCAGGGAAAACCCCTGGGAAAAGCCCGTGAGTGACGTAATAGATCGCCGAACAAATACCGGTCAGACCACCTCCGACGAAGGCGTGCGGCAGGAAGACCCAGTTGACCATCATGGCCATCGGAGCGATACCGATGATGATCACCAGATATTCGAAGATCGTACGCGCTTTCGATTCTTTAGGTGCCGTATGCGGATTGACTAATTTGCTGTAACGTAGTAACATCTACTTATTTACCATTTAGCGACAAGGTTACGGTCTCCGAAGCCGTTATCGACGCGGGCTACCGGGCACCAGAACTTCGTTTGAGCGACCCATTCCGTCGGATAAGCGGCTTGCTTGCGGCTATACGGATGAGTCCATTCATCGGCCACCACTTCATATTCGGGGTGCGGCGCATTGAGCAGGACGTTATCGGTCTTATCGGCTTTGCCGGACTCGATATCCGCGATCTCCTGACGAATCTGCAAGAGGACATCGCAGAACCGGTCTATCTCCTGGAGCGACTCGGATTCGGTGGGTTCCACCATCAGTGTTCCGTGTACCGGGAAAGAGAGTGTCGGGGCATGATAACCGTAGTCCATCAGACGTTTGGCTACGTCCGACTCGGTGATGCCGATGGCGTGGAACTGACGACAGTCAAGGATCAGTTCATGCCCTACTCTGCCGGTGACACCGGTATAGACGATGCCGTAAGCGTCCTTGAGACGTTGCGCCATATAATTGGCAGAAAGGATAGCCGCGGCAGTAGCATGACGCAGTGCCTGATAGCCCATCATCGCTATGTAGCCCCACGAGATAAGCGCCATGTTGGCATTGCCGTACAGGGCAGACGACACACGGTTAGTGTCTTCCGTCGGCAGACAGTCTGCGAGGCTCTTCGTACAGCATACCGCACCCGCGCCGGGACCACCTCCGCCGTGAGGCGAAGCAAAAGACTTATGGAGGTTCAGATGGCATACGTCAGCACCGATGAAAGCAGGGTTCGTCCAGCCTATCTGCGCGTTCATGTTCGCGCCGTCCATATATACGAGTCCGCCGTTATCATGCACTGCGGCAATCATCTCACGGATAGCCTGCTCGAAGATACCGTGCGTGGACGGGTATGTGATCATACAGCCGGCGAGCACCTCTTTGTTCTCTTCCGCTTTGGCTTTCCAGTCTGCGAGATCGGTATTACCCTGCTCATCGCACTTGACGACGCAAGGAGTGAAGCCGGCTTGTACGCACGAGGCGGGATTGGTACCATGTGCCGAAGCAGGGATAAGCAGCACGTTTCGTTGGCGCTGACCCTGACGGCGGAGGAACTCACGAATGACCACCAGACCGGTGTATTCTCCTGCAGCGCCGGACGTAGGTTGCAGCGTGCAAGCCTCAAAACCTGTGATGGCGCACAACTGTTCCTGAAGCTGCTCCATGACAGCGATGTAACCGGCCACCTGGTCTGTAGGAGCCAAGGGGTGAACGCTCATCGCCTTGCCGAACGTGACCGGTATCATCGATGCCGCAGGGTTCAGTTTCATCGTACAGGAACCCAACGGAATCATCGAGGTTGCCAAAGAGATATCCTTGCGGTCGAGACGCTTGAGATAACGCATCAGTTCGGTCTCTGTATGGTAGTTTTTGAAGACCTCTGCCTGCATGAAGTCCAGTTCGCGTACGCGACTTTCGTCGATGCCCCACAAGCCTTCAAACGCCTCTTCGGAGTCTTCGGGTTGCGGCAGACTGTCGGCGGCTTCGGCAAAGACAGTGATCAGGTCGTTCATGTCGTACAGATCGACCGTCTCATCAATAGAGAGGCCTACCCATCCTTCCGGGTCGTAATAAAGGTTGATTCCTTTCTCTTCGGCCAAGGCACGCAGGTCGTCTACCCATCCTTCTTCGTCACGCGTGATCTTGAGCGTATCGAAGAACTCCGCGTTCTCCTGGTTGTAACCGTAAGCCTGCAGCATCTCGCTGAGGTACACCGCCTTGCCGTGGATCCCTTCGGCTATCTGACGGATCCCTTCCGCACCGTGATACACGCCGTACATACCTGCCATCATCGCCGACAGGGCTTCCGCCGTACATATATTCGATGTGGCGCGTTCGCGCTTGATATGTTGCTCGCGTGTCTGCAGCGCCAGACGGAAAGCCGGATGTTCGTATTTGTCTTTGCTCAGACCGATGATACGTCCGGGCATGTCACGTTTGTATTCGTCGCGTGTAGCCATGTAACCGGCCGTAGGTCCTCCGAAGCCCATCGGCAAGCCGAAACGTTGGGCTGTACCGCACATGATATCGGCATCCAGCGGTTTGAGCAGCGCCAGCGACATAAGGTCTGCAATCACAGTTACCTTCAATCCCGCCTCGTGACAATCATCGATAAACGCCTCGTATTCCTCAATCGAGCCGTCGCTGTTAGGCCACTGTACAAGTGCTCCGAAGAACTCATCCGCTTTCAGTTGTCCCACGACAGCCGACCAACGACCCACCACCAGTTCGATGTCCTGTCCCGCCGCGCGTGTACGCAATACAGATAAGGTGTTCGGCCAAATCTTCTCGTCCACGAACACTTTGCGCACGTTGTTCTTTATTTGTTCGCGAGACCGCAGGTTACGCATCATCGTCACGGACTCTGCAGCAGAGGTGGCTTCATCCAGAAGCGAACAGTTGGCGAGGGGCAGACCGGTGAGGTCACTGACCATCGTCTGGAACACAAAGAGCGCCTCCAAACGACCCTGGCTCACTTCGGCCTGATACGGCGTATAGGAAGTGTACCAAACGGGGTTCTCCAGGATATTACGGCGAATGACGGCGGGTGTGATCGTGCCGTACCAGCCACGACCGATATACGAACGGGCAGGTTCGTTGGCATTGAGCATGGTCTCGGCGATCTCCAGCTGTTGTTGCTCCGTATAAGGTTCCTCTAACGCAACGGGTTCCGGCAAAAGAATATCTGCCGGCATGGTCTCACGAATGAGTTGGTCCATCGACTCAGCGCCTACGGCGGCTAACATCTTCTGCTCGTCAGCTGGCGTAAGGCCGATATGACGCGACTCCAAGTAGTTTACTTTCATAGGATTGTCAGAAATTTTGCGCAAAGGTACAAAAAAAAATGCACATGTGCAAGAGTAATGTGCATTTTTATACGTATTTCAGGATTTCGGGCAAAGAAGAAATGACGTTGACGGGTGACGGGGTATCGGTTATGGGTTCGTTGCGGCGGTTAAAATAGACGGCTTCTATCCCTGCAGCCTTCGCGCCGAACACGTCTGTCGTCATCGAATCGCCCACCATCAGCACTTCCTCCGGCCGGAGATGCGCACGACGAAGGGCTTCTTGATAGAAACGGATATCCGGCTTGTCGTAGCCTAAATCCATGGAGATAAACGTATCCTCGAAATAATGCAAGATACCGGCGTGCTCCAAGCGGCTTCGCTGGAGATGTCCGAAACTGTTGGAAGCGGCGAACAGACGATATCCTTTGTCGCGCAGCGCTTCGAGAGTCTCTTGTGCTTCGGGAACAAGGGTATGGGTCTTACCCCACGCCGCACGGAAAGCATGCTTGAAGGGGTCCACGGCTTCCTTGGGATAACCGGCCCGCTCGCAAAACTCCGCCGGGTACAGTTCCATCACTTCGGCGACGGTGTGCATCCCTCGCTTGGCTTCGGAGAACAGGCGACCGGAGATGGCGAAGAATAATTGGAAGAGACCGTCTTCGACTGACAGACCGCTATCACTGACAGAATACAGACCGGCATTTTCAATGCCTGACAGACTGTTGAGAGCAAAGTCAAAGGCTTCCCGACAACAGGGGATGTAGTCGAGGAGGGTGTCGTCAATATCTATGAAGAGGGCTTTGTACATGGATAATGGCTAATGGTTAACGCCTAATGGTTAATGAAAGGGAGCCGTGCGGCTCCCTTGTCGGGTAGGCGAGATTCGAACTCACGACCTCCTGCTCCCAAAGCAGGCATTCTAACCGGGCTGAACTACTACCCGTTGCGAAACGCAAAGCTTTCGTAACGGGTAGTAGATCGTTCGAGCGAAGCGAGATAAGAACTACTCATCTTGAAAGCGGGTGCAAAGGTACTGCTTTTTTACGACATGTGCAAATTTTTGCGTGTTTTTTTTGAAAATTAGCCCAAAGGATTGAATATATCCATGCCAAAAGCATCGGTAAAAGCGTTGTTTTGACGCAAACGGTCCGGTGTATCGAGTTGAACACCTTTGCCGGGCGTCATGAGCAGGATCCGGTCACTGAGCGCGAGAGCAAGGTCCAGTTCGTGCGTTGAGATAAGCACCGTCTTACCTTGTTCGTGAGCCAGGCGGCGTAACAGGCGAAGTACCAAGATCCTATGCGGCAGGTCCAGATGGGCGGTGGGTTCGTCCAATAAGATGATGGGGGTCTGCTGCGCCAAAGCTTTGGCTATCAGGATACGCTGTTTCTCGCCGTCGGAATGGGCGTTGAACATAGACGAGTCTACCCCCGTCCCCTCCCTAAAGGGAAGGGCAGAAAAGCCGACTTGCTGAAGGGCTTCCGTGATGATGGCTTCGTCCTGTTGGGTCAGGCCGCCTAAGAACGACGTATAGGGATAACGTCCCATAGCGACCACGTCATGAACGGTTGTGTTATCCATCGACAGGCGTTCCGTGAGGACAAGGGCGATGTGCTTGGCAGCCTCTCCCGACCTCCCCTGAAGGGAAGGAGACAGATTATACTCTCCGCTTAGGGCGGGTTGGAGACCGGCGAGGGTGCGCAGAAGAGTCGATTTGCCACAACCGTTGGGTCCGAGCATGCAGACCATCTCGCCTTCGTGAAGCGAGAAAGTGAGGTCACGCTGGACTATCTTCCGATTTTCGATGTTCGATTTTCGATTATCGGAATAGCCGATGGTCAGTTTATTCGTAGAAATAGATACGTTGGACACGACGGCTGACAGAGGTTAGTATTTCGTATGTTATCGTACCGAGTTTGTCGGCGAGTTCCTGCAGCGGCATTTTGTCGCCGAACACTTCAACGGTGTCACCGGGACGCGCATCGGCTTCGGTGACATCGATCATGGCCTGGTCCATGCATACGTTGCCCACCACGGGACAGCGTTTGCCGCGCACCCACACTTCGCCGCCGTAATTGGAGAAGCGGCGGTCGAAACCATCGGCGTAACCGATAGGGATGACAGCAATCACACGGTCTTCATCCAGTTTGGTATGACGGCCGTAACCGATGGTCTCTCCGGCTTTGACGGTCTTGACGGAGAGGATGGTCGTACGCAAGGTGCAGACGTTGCGGAGATGTGCGCCGGCGAACGAGAAACCGTAGAGCCCGATGCCCAGACGGCACATGTCGAACTGATAATCACTGAACCGCTCGATGCCTGCGGAGTTGCAGATGTGCTTGAGAATCCCTGATCCACTCATCCTCTCATCCCCTAATCCTTTTTTGAGTTCTTCGGCACAGGAGTCGAAATAATTGATTTGCTGCAGGGTGAAGTCATCGAACTGGGGTTCGTCGGAACCGGCGAGGTGGGAGAAGACGGACGCCACGCGCACGGCTTTGTGTGCTTTGAGGCGGGCGATGAGCCAAGGCATGTCTTCCTTATAAAAGCCCAGACGGTGCATACCGCTGTCAATCTTGATATGGATGGGCACATTCTCCAGTCCTTTGGCCTCGGCGTCAGCGATGACGGTCTTGAGCGACTGATGGCTATAGACGTTCGGCTCGAGGTTATTCTCCAGGATCAGGTCCATTGCGGCCACTTCGGGATCCATGATGATAATCGGCAGCGTGATGCCTGCTTTGCGTAGCTCCACCCCTTCGTCGGCGACGGCTACTGCGAGGTAGTCGACTAATCCCGAAGCCTGCAAGGCTTTGCTGACCTCGACACTTCCGGCACCATAGGCGAACGCTTTCACCATGCATGTCAGTTTGGTCTCGGGTTTGAGCAGACTCCGGAAATACCGGACATTATCCACCAAGGCGGACAGGTTGACCTCCAACACGGTCTCGTGCGTCTGGCGCAGGATACGCTCGGAGATGGTCTCCTCATCGTATCCGAGTGCCCTCATCACGGCGGCACAGGTACGCACGTTCTGATGCGTAGCATCTTCGATGACGGTCTGCGAGTGGGCAAAGAGTTTGAGTTTCTCTTCGCGTTTCTGTTCCAGAGATTCGAAGTTCTCATCGTGCTCATGACCGATATAGGTAATCACGCCTATCGTAGGCCGGATGATGCGTTCCAGTTTCTCCATCTCTCCGGGCTGACTGATGCCCGCTTCGAAGATGGCTAACAGCGGTCTTTCCTTCGTACATTGTACATTGTCACTTTGTACATTTGTCAGTTGCCAGACTGACAGCGGGACTCCGATTTGCGAGTTGTAAGATTTCGGGGAACGGATGACGGTATAATCATCTTTGAGGAGTTGATAAAGCCACTCTTTGACGACGGTCTTTCCGTTGGATCCGGTGATGCCGATGACGGTACCGGTGAACTGTTGGCGGACATAGGCGGCAAGGTCTTGGAGCGCCTGAACGGCATCGCCGGTCACAAAAGCCTTCACGCCTTTTGCTTCCAGTTCAGGGATATATTTGGCGCCGTCGTTCTTCTCCGTCTTGATGGCGAAAAAAAGGGTTTGATCAGCCTTTGTACCTTGTACATTGTCCCTTTGTACATCTAACAGCCGGCTGTCCGTCAGCAGGTAACGGATGTCAAGATCTTCGTCCGTGGTGACCTGTAACCGGTCGCCTATAACCGATTTAATCTCCGATAGTTTCATGATGTATAACCAATTTGGGTGCAAATTTACTACAAAAATTGCACATGTGCAAGTTTTTTTGGAAAAAAAGCCGTGAAATTGGCGTTATGTTCCGATAATGGACCGTAAATGGACCGTATATGAACCGTAAACGGACCGTAAACGGACCGTTTTTGAGCCGCTGAAGTCGTGGAAAGGATTTTTCATAACCATAGCATTTTCAGTATGTTACAACATATGTTATCGAGAGCAACACGAGGGCGATACGAGAGCAATACGAGGGAAGAACGTGAGCATCACGGGACCATGTCCCGAGAACGACCTAATCATAACATTTTTGGCATATAGGCATAAAAAAGGAAGCCTCAGTGAGACTTCCCTTATTAAACAACTTATTTGGAATCACTTCCCCTGACGCGTCACTTTGATAGTACGAGAAATGAGACCATCAGTATCTTGACGTTGAGTTCAATCGTACCGGCATTGCCGGCAACAGGATTGACTTTTACCCACGAGTCGGCACAAGTGGCAGTCCATGCTTCGGGAGCAGTCAGGATTAACGTATAGTCCCCACCGAAAGCCGGGCAGTTAATCAGATTCGGCTCTACCGATTCGGTGCAAAATTAGTAATAATATTTGATATTTGCAAGTTTTTTCGGTAAAAAAAGACACGGACTGCCATTTTGTCAGTTTGGAGGGGTTTGGAACATTGTTTGTGGATGATTGGGTGACTAGAGTTCTAGAATTCTAGAGTTATAGATATTTAGACAGTGAAAAGGATTATTAACCAAAACGAGATACAACTATGAATGCAAGTAATCAAAACAATCAAAACGAAAACCTGAAGAAGTTCGCTATCAACTTATGTGAGCGGGCGAAAGAAGGTAAGTTAGACCCTGTCATCGGTCGTGATGACGAGATCAGACGTGTGCTGCAGATCCTCTCGCGGCGTACGAAAAACAACCCTATTCTGATTGGTGAGCCGGGTGTCGGCAAGACCGCTATCGCGGAAGGCTTGGCGCACCGTATCGTGCGCGGCGACGTGCCGGAGAACCTGAAGAAGAAACAGATCTACTCGCTGGATATGGGTGCGCTCATCGCGGGTGCGAAATATCAAGGCGAGTTCGAAGAGCGTCTGAAAGGCGTGGTGAACGAAGTGGTAGCTGCCGCGGGTGAGATCATCTTATTCATCGATGAGATCCACACGCTGGTAGGCGCGGGAAAGAGTTCGGGTGCGATGGACGCGGCGAACATATTAAAACCTGCGCTGGCGCGTGGTGACCTGCGTGCGATAGGAGCGACGACGCTGGATGAGTATCAGAAGTATTTCGAGACGGACAAAGCGTTGGAGCGTCGGTTCCAGAAAGTGATGGTGGATGAGCCGGACGAGGCAGCGACGATATCCATTTTACGTGGTTTGAAAGAGCGTTACGAGACGCATCACAAGGTGCGTATCAAAGATGACGCGATCATCTCAGCCGTGACGCTGAGTGCGCGTTACATCACCGACCGTTACCTGCCGGATAAAGCGATAGACCTGATCGATGAAGCGGCCGCCAAGTTGCGTCTGGAAGTGGATTCGAAACCGGAAGAGATAGACAGTCTGGACAGACAGATCAAGCAACTGGAGATCGAGCGCGAGGCGATCAAACGCGATAAGGATGAGGCCAAACTGAAAGTTATTGAGACGCAGTTGGCGGACCTCAAAAAGCAATCCGACGAACTGAATGCGCGTTGGAACAAGGAGAAAGGTTACGTAGCGACGATACAGAACGAGAAAGCGCGTATCGAGACCTTGAAACATCAGGCCGAAGTGGCAGAACGCGAAGGCGATTACGGCAAGGTAGCAGAGATACGTTACAGCCAGATTCCTGCTGCCGAAACTAACATAAAGTCAGCACAGGAATCGCTCCACGCCATCAGCGACCAAGCCCTCATCAAAGAGGAAGTGGATGAAGACGATATCGCCGAGGTTGTAGCCCGTTGGACCGGTATTCCGGTAGCGAAGATGATGCAGTCGGAGCGCGACAAACTGCTGCACCTCGAGGAAGAGCTGCACAAACGGATTATCGGGCAAGACCAGGCTATCGAAGCGGTGAGCGATGCCATCCGTAGAAGTCGTGCGGGTTTGCAAGACCCCAAACGGCCTATCGGCAGTTTCATCTTCCTCGGTACGACCGGCGTCGGTAAGACGGAGTTGGCGAAAGCGCTGGCGGATTACCTCTTCGACGACGAGAACATGATCACGCGTATCGACATGAGCGAGTATCAGGAGAAATTCAGCGCGACGCGACTGATCGGTGCTCCTCCGGGATACGTAGGTTACGACGAGGGCGGTCAGTTAACCGAAGCAATTCGCAGAAAACCCTACTCCGTGGTGCTGTTCGACGAGATAGAGAAAGCCCATCCGGATGTATTCAACGTACTGCTGCAGGTACTGGACGACGGTCGTCTGACGGATAACAAAGGTCGTGTGGTGAACTTCAAGAACACCTTGATCATCATGACGTCTAACCTGACGGAAGAGCAACTACGGGCGAGTGTACGTCCCGAGTTTATCAACCGTATTGACGAAATTATCCACTTCAGCGAATTAAGCGAGAACGACATCAAAGCCGTAGTAGGTCTGCAGGTCAGCCGTATTCATAAGATGCTCGAAGGTCAGGGAATAGACCTGCGCGTGACGGACGATGCGATTGACTACATCGCCAAAGAAGGTTATGACCCTCAGTTCGGAGCTCGACCAGTCAAGAGAGCCTTACAACGGTTGGTACTCAACGAATTGAGTAAAGCCATCATCGGTGGCAAAGTGGACAGTTCGAAGCCCGTCATCGTAGAGTTACGCGACGGAGAGCTGAAGTTCCGGAATTAACGGGTTAGCGGGGTGAAGGTGATCCAATCGACATCGAGATAGCCGGCATCATTAATAGGTTCGCGATCGCGCGTAGCGTACAAACCGACACGTGCTCCAACCCACTCGCCGGCCACTACATGAAACTCATCCCCTATCAATTCCCAGGACTTGCCGTCTCGCGACAAGTAACAACGGCACACGTTATTACGGTCCACCACCATACGTGCCAACCACCACTGCTCATCCCCGGGGATGGGCAGTGTTCGGCTTTGCCGGCCATGCACAATCAGACCTGCCTCTTCGTGGTCTTGATTCCGCGGGTTGGGCGTGAACCGCACGCGCGCTTCAAAAGTGAAGGCCGTAAAGGCAGGGATCTTACGCAGCAGGAGGTTGGACGCAGTCTGCACGTCATCGGCAGGATAGGTATAAAGGCGTAACTGCGAGGAGTCGATTTGACAGAAATAATAGAGCGCTCTCCTGTTTCCGCTCCACTGCCATTCGGGCGCCAGAAAACGACGGTCAAACTCATCACGTACGGGTTCGACAGTCATCCCTACAGCCTTTGGATTTCCTTCTTCTTTATCACTTGCCATAGGGCGTCCTTCATTTCCGATAACAGGCCATCCCATACGCCATTTTAAGGGTTGAAGATGCACTATTCTTCCGGCAGCACCTACGTCTTGGAAATGGAAGAACCAGTTATCCACCCATGCTCCCTGGTGAGGACCGTTGACAGGCGAATCCCCCTGTTCCAACACCCGCTGCACCTCATAGGGTCCGTAAGGCGACTTGCTACGCAGGCATAACTGCCTACCTTTACGCACTCCGCCGGCAGGGCAGAAGATATAATAAAACGCATTGCGTTTATAGAACTTAGGTCCTTCACAGGTCGGATTATCGGCATGTCCATCATAAACGATCTCATCTTCCCGTATGACCTGAAGTCCGTCGGGAGACAATTCGCACACCGCCAACGCAGACTTGAAACCGGCTCTGCTACCTGCAAACGCATGAACGAGGTAACAGCGTCCGTTGGCATCCCAAAGCGGACAAGGGTCTATGAGTCCTTTGCCTGCTTTGACCAGTACTGCCGGTTCCCAACGGCAAGGGATAGCTTCGGTCTTAGGGACGGAGCGAATACAGAAAATACCGATATCGGGGTCTCCGTAATAGATATAAAAACGTCCCTGGTTAAAGCGGATGGACGGAGCCCACACGCCACAACCGGCAGGACAGGCGTCCCGGTCACCGTAACCCGGAATAGTATCGGGTAAGGCGGCATCGGCATACTCCCAATGGATAGCATCCTCCGAACGGAGAATTTGAAGTCCCGGCGTCGATGCGAACGTGCTATAGGTCATATAGTAATACTTCCCCAGGCGAATGACATCGGGATCCGAGAAATCGTAAGGAAGAATCGGATTCGTGTAAGCGAATATAGTTGAGAGTTGAAAGTTGAGAGTTGAGAGAAACAACAATGCAAGGAGGAGACGTTTCATAATTATTTGTTTTTGAGGATGATCCAAATGATGACGGGTGCGCCGAAGAGGGCAGACACCGTAGAGACAGGCAACGGATAGACGAAGAGCGAACAGAGCACATCGCATACGAGCAACAGGCAGGCTCCTATCAGCATGGAAGCAGGCACCGTGACCCGATGGTTGGACGTGCGGAAAATACCTCGAGCTATGTGAGGCACAGCAACGCCTATGAAAGCGATAGGGCCGCAGAAAGCGGTAACACCGCCTGCCAGCAGACCGGTTGCCAACACTATATACAAGCGCGTGCGCGCTACATTAATTCCAAGCCCGCGCGCGTAGTCTTCACCTAACATCAATCCGTTAAGAGGTTTCAGCGCAAGGAGCACAAAGAGTGCGCCGAGCAGCAAGACAGGCACTAACACCGACATATCACTCCACCCCACACTGCTGAGCGAACCCAAGGTCCATACGATAAAGAGCTTGAGGGCATCCGGATTAGCGAAGTTCTGCAGCAGACTCACCAGAGCACCCGCGATCGAGCCGAACATCATACCGACGATAAGCAGGCTGACGTTACTCGTGACACGCCGACTGACAGCCAGCACCAGTAACAGCACCAAGGTGGCACCGAGACAAGCCGCAATAGGCAAACCTATAGTTGAGAGTTGAAAGTTGAGAGTTGAGAGAAGGCCGCCAAGCATCGTCAGCAATGCTACTCCAAGGCTGGCACCGGAGGAGACACCGAGCGTATAAGGTCCCGCCAAAGGGTTTCGGAACAACGTCTGCATGATGAGGCCGGAGACCGAAAGCGCGGAACCCGCCAGAATAGCCGTGACGGCTTTCGGCAGACGGATGGCATGGAGGATATTGAGTTCCATCGGAGACAACGAATCCGCCCACGGCCACAACCAGATACTGCCGCTACATATATCCAAACCGAAAAAGAGCACCAAAAGGACACTCAACGAGGCAAATATGACGATATTTCTTCTCATTTTCGCCGCAAAGGTACGAAAAATTTTGCATATATCAAAAAAAAGCTGTAAATTTGCACGCTTTTTTGAAAAAAACTATGAGTGTACACGTACAAAACAGCCGAATGACGACCGCCAAACTGCGTCAGATGAAGGCGAACGGCGAGAAGATCGCCATGTTAACGAGTTATGATTTCACATTAGCTTCGCTGGTGGACGAAGCAGGTATCGACATCCTACTGGTAGGCGACAGTGCAAGCAATATTGTGTGCGGCAACCAGTACACCCTTCCCATCACTGTGGATGAGATGATATTCCTGACCAAGGGAGTAGTACGCGCCGCACAACATGCGTTGGTGGTAAGCGACATGCCGTTCGGCAGTTATCAGGTGAGCGAAGAAGAGGCGGTACGCAATGCCATCAAGATACTCAAAGAGTCCGGCTGCGACGCAGTGAAACTTGAAGGCGGCGAAGAGATCTTACCGGCTATCCGTCATATGGTTCAGGCCGGTGTACCCGTCATGGGTCATCTCGGTCTCACTCCGCAGAGCGTGAATCAGTTCGGCGGCTACGGACTGCGCGCCAAAGAAGAGGCGGAAGCCGAGAAGTTACTGCATGATGCGCAGTTACTGGACGAAGCCGGCTGTTTCTCCATCGTACTGGAGAAGATCCCTGCCGCCTTGGCAGCACGTGTGACGAAGGCCGTGAGTTGTCCCGTTATCGGCATCGGTGCCGGTAATCAGTGCGACGGACAAGTGTTGGTTCTGCACGACATGCTGGGCATGAACCAAGGGTTCAAACCGAAGTTCCTGCGCCATTTTGCGAAGTTGGCAGACGTGATCAAAGGCGCCGTGGGAGACTATATAGACGCTGTGAAAGAGAGCAGCTTCCCTTCGGAGGAGGAAAGTTACTAAGACCGCTGCGCTGACAGAATACAGACCGCTGCGCTGACAGACCGTTACACTGACAGATATTAGAGGGCACGAAGATCGTAGCCCTCTTTTTGTAGCCATTCGATAGCTTGTGGCAGGACGGCTAACATGCGCTCATTCGATTTGACGGAGTCGTGGAAATTGATGATACTGCCCGGCCGCGTCTCGCGTTTTATCTGCGCCAGCATCGCTTCGGGCGTACGGCTCTTATTATAGTCGCGCGTGAGGACATCCCACAGATAAATCGTATAGCCCATCTTCTGCACCGCCCGTCGCTGCCACAACCATGTACGGCCGTAAGGAGGACGGAACCGGTTTAGAACCGGAGCAAGACAGCCATGCGGATAGTTTCTTTTTACTGCCTCTTCCCACTTCTGCACGTTGGCGATATACTCAGCGGTGGAGAATTTCCAACCCTTCATATGGTTATAGGTATGATTACCGATACTGTGTCCGGCTTTCAGTACCTGTCCGAACACCTCGGGGTGCTTGTCAATGTTCTCGCCGACCATGAAGAAGGTAGCCTTCACGTTGTATTTCGCCAGAATGGCTAACACCTTGGGCGTCACCTCGGGTATCGGTCCGTCGTCGAAAGTGAGATACACCGCCTTACCCACGCGGCAGACGCCGCATGGATAAAGACGCTGGAATATTGATTTGAAGAATTTCAAATTTATGATTTTTGATTTACCAAGCTAAACTGGAAGCGCCGAGAATAGCGGCGTCACTATCTTTGAGGATCGAGATGGACACAGGGATCTTACCCTTCCATATCGGCATCAGGTTCGCTTCAAAAGCCTCACGAATCGGATCCATAATCCAATGTCCGGACTTGGTGAGTCCACCAAAGAGGATGATTGCCTCCGGGCTTGAGAAATGTACATAGTCCGCGAGTTTCTGACCCAGCAGATGACCGGTGTAGTCGAATATCTCCTTGGCTACAAGGTCGCCTTTCTCTGCAGCATCGAACACATCCTTGGAGGTAATATTATTGATATCCGGCACATTGCGCAACAGCGTCGGTTGTGTGGTAGCCGTGACGATTTCCTTCGCCGTACGAGCGACACCCGTTGCCGATGCGTAAGCCTCGATACACCCTTTCTGACCGCACCCGCAGAGACGACCGTTGCCGGAGTGGTCGATCTTACAGTGACCGAGTTCGCCGGCAAAACCGTCATGACCGTAGAGCAACTTACCGTCGATGACGATACCTGAACCGACACCCGTACCCAGTGTGATGACGATGAAATTCTTCATACCGCGTGCCGAGCCGTAGATCATCTCACCTTGCGCTGCAGCATTCGCATCGTTGGTGATGGTGCACTTGACGCCCATACGCTCACTGATGAGTTTGGCGAACGGAACGACTCCTTTCCACGGCAGGTTCGGAGCCTGCTCGATGCAACCCGAATAGAAATTGGCATTCGGCGCACCGCACCCTACACC
>JAFVHA010000139.1 GCA_017478035.1 Paludibacteraceae bacterium
GTATCCGGATTTGACCGAATCGGACATGCAGTTTGCTATCTTGAGTATCATCGGTGCTTCGGACAGCGATATGGGTATCTTGCTGAACGTCCAGAAGCAGACCATCTACCACCGCCGGCAGATTGTACGCAAGCATATTGATGCGGAGATAGAGGATATCGACAAGTGGCTCCGGAATTATGTGCTGCACGTATAGGCCCAAAATGTACTTCGGCCCTCCCACTTACGCGGGTTCCCGCCGAAAGTACGTCCGCACTTTCGTGCAAACGACAATCTTTTTAGCAAACAATAGCACTCTTAAGCAAGCTTAAACTACTTTTTTTGCTAAAAATCTTGTACATTTCAAAAATTTGTTGTACCTTTGCAGCCGCAAAGGTTTTAAGTGCATGGCAGACGAAAACGAACAGAACAAGATGTCCGTGGATTACGGCGACGAGAACATTATCCACCTCGACGATATGGAACATATCCGTCGCCGGCCGGGTATGTACATCGGTAAATTAGGCGACGGCTCCCACTCCGACGACGGTATATACGTGCTCATCAAAGAGAGCATCGATAACTCGATTGACGAATACCGCATGGGGGAAGGGAAAATCATCGAAGTGGATGTTGCAGACGGCCGCGTTCGGGTGCGGGACTACGGCCGCGGTATTCCTTTGGGCAAGCTGGTAGAGGTAGTGAGCGTGCTCAACACCGGCGGTAAATACGACAGCAAGGCATTCAAGAAATCCGTCGGTCTGAACGGTGTCGGTACGAAAGCCGTCAACGCACTGTCCAGTTATTTCTCGGTGCAGTCGTTCCGCGAAGGAAAGACCCGCAAGGCCGAGTTCTCGGAAGGCAGACTGACGAGCGACACCGGCACACTCGATTATAACGGTCCCGAGAAACGGGGTACGATCATCGAGTTCGTGCCCGATGCGAGCAAAGGGCTATTCGAGAACTATCATTTCCGCGATGATTATATCGAGGAGTTACTCCGTAACTACGCATACCTGAACACGGGTCTGACGCTGGTCTATAACGGCAAGAAATTCGTGTCGAAGAACGGTCTGCTCGACCTGCTGACGGAGAACATGACCGTCAATCCGCTTTATCCGATCATCCATATCGTAGGCGAAGATATCGAGATAGCGCTGACGCATACGGACCAGAACGGCGACGAGTATTTCTCGTTCGTCAACGGCCAGCATACCATCCAAGGCGGTACACATCAGGCGGCATTCCGCGAGGCGATAGGCCGTACCATCAAGGAGTTTTTCAACAAGAACCAGGAGTTGGCCGATATCCGTAACGGCGTGGTAGGAGCCATTGCTATCAACGTGGAAGAACCAGTGTTTGAGAGCCAGACGAAAGTGAAATTAGGCTCGAAAGACATGAGTCCTTCCGGCGGCGTGAGTGTCAACAAGTTCGTCAACGACTTCGTCAAACAGCAACTGGACAACTACTTGCACAAGAACCCGCAGACGGTGGAGATCATGCTGCAGAAGATTCAGGACTCCGAGAAGGAACGCAAAGCGATCGCGGGCGTGACCAAAGCGGCTCGCGAGCGCGCGAAGAAGAACCTCGTCAACAACCCCAAACTGCGTGACTGTCAGATACACCTCAACGACACCAAACCCGTGAAGAGCGCCAAAGATGCGGATGACGATCTGCGGCTGGAGAGTTGCATCTTCATCACCGAGGGTCTTTCGGCGTCCGGCAGTATCACCAAGAGCCGCGACGTGCGTACGCAAGCCGTTTTCTCGCTGCGAGGCAAACCGCTGAACTGCTACGGATTGAGCAAATCGGTGGTGTACGAGAACGAAGAGTTCAACTGTCTGCAGTCGGCGCTGAACATCGAAGACGGCTTGGATGAGTTGCGCTACAACAAAGTGATTATCGCTACCGATGCCGATGTGGACGGTATGCATATACGCTTGTTAATGCTTACCTTCTTCCTCCAGTTCTTCCCTGATTTGGTCAAGAAAGGGCACGTCTATATTCTCCAGACGCCGCTCTTCCGCGTGAAGGACAAGAACCAGATCGTTTATTGCTACTCGGAAGAAGAACGACAGAAAGCCCTCAATAAGATCAAGAACCCCGAGATCACCCGATTCAAAGGACTCGGTGAGATCTCGCCCGACGAGTTCAAGGGATTTATCGGTGCGGGTATCCGTCTGGACCAGGTGACGCTGCGCAAAGACGATAATGTGAAAGAGTTGCTGGCGTACTACATGGGTAAGAACACTGCCGAGCGGCAGCAGTTCATTATTGACAATTTGGTGATTGAGGAAGACAGGGTGGATAATGATGGATTGATGGAATGATGAAATGAAAGCGCTCATAGCGTTCATAGTATTGGGGATTGTGGTGACGACGCTGATTGAGATCAATGAGCGTATCAAGGCGAAGCGTCCCAAGAACGATTGTCCGCAAGAAAAAGAGAAAACTACATCCTGTGAGGGGTGTAGTCTTCAAGATTCTTGTATCAGCGATAAGAAATCTACTGCCGGACGGTGATGTGGAAGCAACTCTGCTTCCATTCATATTTGACGAAGATTTTTCCTGCCCTTTGATGATTCAATAAGACTTGTCCCAGGACCAGTTTGAGATTATCCTCGTGCATATATGTGCGCGAGCGCGTTACCTTATCATATCGCATGTACGCGAGATCGAAGGTCGTGCCGTA
>JAFVHA010000140.1 GCA_017478035.1 Paludibacteraceae bacterium
ACAAAGCCGGTTTCCATCACATAAATGACATCCGCATTCTTCTTCCAATACGGTTTGAGCTGCTCAATATGCCTTTTCACCCATTTCAGTTCCGCATCGTTTTTGCTATTCCAGTCGTAGGCGAAACGCAGCACGCATTTGAATCCGTGATTACGGAGAATCTGCATATCTTCGTCGAAGCCCTGCAACAGCTTGTTGGATAAATCCTTCGTCTTGTAATTATACAGATAATACATGAGTACCACAAGGCGCTGGGTCTTGCGATCCTCATTCTCTTCATCATCCAAATCAAAGAACCATTCCTCTTCCTGTTTGACGACATGATTCTTGGAATCAGATAACTTGGTCTCTCCCCCCAACTCGTCGGTAAAACCGCGTTCGGGGTTTGGAAAGATACCCAATTTGTCGGCTGTAAAAACAACATGGTTGGCTTGGATGCCTGCCGCACAGCAGATAATGAATAGTAAAAGAACGAGTTTTTTCATGATAACGTACTTATTTATCCTAATTTTGCGCAAAGATACACATTTTTTTGCATATATCAAAATTATTTTGTAATTTTGCACTCGATATGAAGTTATTTCCGAATTGTAAAATCAATTTAGGTCTGCGCGTTATTCGCAAAAGGGAAGACGGCTACCATGATCTGGAAACCGTTTTTGTGCCGATTTACGGGCTTCACGATGAGTTGGAAGTCTTAAGGAATGATAAAATGAGCGCGGTTTCACCGCTCAATGATGCGACAAGGTCGCCTAATGATGTATCTTTTGAGCAGGAAGGGATTGCGGTGGATTGCCATCCGGAGGATAACCTGATTGTCAAATGTTACCGGAACATGGCGGCCAAATATCCGCAGATAGGTCCGGTGTCCATTCGTTTCAAGAAGAATATTCCTTTCGGTGCCGGTTTGGGCGGCGGCAGCAGCGATGCCGCGCACATGGCTATTGCCTTAAACGAGTTGTTTCAGTTGGGCTTGAGCAAAGAGCAACTGGCTGCAGAAGTACGACCGTTGGGAGCGGATTGTCCGTTCTTTATCTATAATGTGCCCTGCTATGCCGAAGGTATCGGAGATATCCTCACTCCTATTGAATTGGATCTCAAAGGCACACGCATTGTGATGATCAAGCCGGATGAAGGTGTGAGTACGCGAGAAGCCTACTCTGGTATAACAATTAGCGGCGAGGGGATAGATTTAAACGAGATAAGGTCCTTAGGGGCAGGAAGGTCCTTAAAGAATGATTTTGAGGCGACGGTATTTCCGTTGCACCCTGTTATAGCGGACATAAAAAAGCGCCTACTGGACGCAGGCGCTTATTATGCTTCGATGACAGGAAGCGGTTCAACCGTTTACGGGCTTTTTAAGAACGATACGGAAGGTGGTACCGACGCCAACCTGCGACTGCTTAAGCAGGAGTTTGCCTCCATGGTACTGCTCGACGATACGTTTGGCGAGTGGAAGGCCTAATCCCCATCCTCTTTCTTTCGATGTGAAGCCCGGCTCAAAGATACGACGCTGGGATGCATTGTCGATTCCTTTGCCGTTATCAGCGATATCCAACATCACGTCATGCTCATTCTCATGAATCTGCATCGTAATCCTACCTTCTCCGGAAATCGCGTCCACTGCATTCTTCAGCAGATTCTCGATGACCCACTGCAAGAGAGGCGCATTCACCATCACCGTACGCTCAACGCCCTTCAGACAACTGTCGTCAATAACGATACGATTGCTCGTGCGTGCCCGCATGTAAGCCACAGCGGAACAAATCACAGGAATGACATTCTCCGCCTGCAAGGCAGGTTCGGAACCGATCTTCTGGAAACGGTCGGCAATAATCTGCAGACGCTCAATATCCCGCTTCATCTGCGGTACATACTCATCCGAGGGATACTTATCGGTCAGCAGTTGCTGCCACGCATTCAAGGATGAGATAGGTGTACCGAGTTGGTGAGCTGTCTCTTTCGAGAGGCCTACCCACAGGCGATTTTGCTCGCTCCGCTGGGCAGTAAGCATCATGATGACAGAGATAGCAATGAAGATGAAGATAAGCGCAAACTGGGCATAAGGCACATAACGCAAACGAGTCAGCAGACGACTGTCATCCCAATAGATATATTGAGTGGTGGTCTCATCGATCTTCAACTCGATAGGTCCGTGATGGTCTTTGGCAATCAGCTGTTGGCTGTTAGCTGTCGGCTTCACATTACGGCTGGCGATGATGTTACCCTCTTTGTCGCAGATATAGACAGGAATAGTCGTATTCTGCTCAATGACAGAAGTAACAAAATCGATATCCGCATCATCATCCGCCATAATGAGTTGTTGCGTAGCTTCCGCCCAAATGGCCATGTTCTTTTGTTCTTCGTCCTGAAGCGTACGGGCCAGATTATTAGTGAACAATACTGAAATAGCCACGATAATCATGGCTATTACCAGTACTAATGTTCCTATCTGTCGGTTGGACATATCAACCTAACATCGTAAGGAGAACACCTGCTGCGACGGCAGAACCGATTACACCGGCTACGTTCGGACCCATAGCATGCATGAGCAGGAAGTTCGACGGATTCTCTTCTTGACCCACGGTCTGGCTTACACGCGCCGCCATAGGCACAGCAGAAACACCGGCGGAACCGATAAGCGGGTTGATCTTCTCCTTGAGGAAGAGATTCATGAACTTGGCAAGCAGTACACCACCGGCACTACCCAGACCAAAGGCCACGATACCCATCGCAAGAATCATCAAAGTCTGCCAGTTAAGGAAACTGCCGGCAGTTGCCGTAGCACCGACTGAGAGGCCGAGGAAGATAACGACGATATTCATCAACTCGTTCTGCGCAGTTTTCGAAAGACGCTCAACTACCCCACACTCTTTCATCAGGTTACCGAGCATCAGACAGCCGATCAGCGGGGCTGCGTCCGGCAGGATGAGCGCTACGATAGCGGTGATGATAATCGGGAAAACGATTTTCTCAGTCTTGGAAACCGGACGAAGCTGTCCCATCTTGATTGCGCGCTCTTTTTTCGTAGTCAAAAGACGCATGATAGGCGGCTGAATAACCGGCACCAGCGCCATGTAACTATAGGCAGCGATAGCAATCGGGCCTAAGAGATGCGGAGCAAGTTTCGAGGTCAGGAAGATGGAGGTAGGACCATCTGCACCTCCGATAATACCGATAGAACCGGCCTCGGCAGGCGAGAAGCCCATCGCGTTCGCGCACAAGAAAGTAACGAAGATACCTATCTGTGCAGCGGCCCCGAGGATGAGCGATTTCGGATTAGCAATCAGGGGACCGAAGTCGGTCATCGCACCTACGCCAATGAAAATCAAACAGGGGTATACACCGGCCTTGACACCGATATAAAGCACGTCGAGCAAACCTCCTTCTTTCAGAATGGCGCCATAGGAATGGTAGGCGGGACTATTGGGATCCAGGAATGCCGACCATAACTCGCTATGAAACATCCCGGCACCCGGCAGGTTGGTAAGCAACATACCAAAGGCAATCGGAAGCAGCAACAGCGGCTCGTATTTTTTATGAATGGCAAGATACAGCAGGAAGAAGGACACCAGAAGCATGATACCCTGTTGCCACGTCATCTGCATGAATCCCATTCCGGAAAAAAATTCTATGATGTTCATAATTGCATTTTGAATTTGAAGATTTGAAAATTTGAAGATTTGAAGATTGATTCATGATCCAATTGTTACAAATACCTCAATCCAGACATATCTGTTCCTTTCAAATACTTAATAAAATTCGATATGGAAGCACTTACATTTAATGTCTTGTCAACATGATTTTTATAATCTGTATCAGATATAAACCCCACATCTTTTGCTCTATGTAATTGACTTCTAACTTCTCCACACGAGCCTTTAGCTACATATAAGAATTGTATAAATTCTTTATTGTTTTCTTTTTCGAAACCTTCTGCTATATTATCCATAATAGAACCAACAGCAGCACGTATTTGACTACAAAAACGAAGGTCTTTCGAAAATGGTTCAAGAGAAGTAAGACGATATATATCTTTAGCAAGTTCTCTAGCTTCTTGCCAAACAGGTATATCTTCAAACTTAGACCAAGTAGCCATTATAGTAATGTTAATTTTCGAATTTTTGAATCTTCAAATCTTCGAATCAATCGTTCTTAACCAAGGACGATGAGCAAGTCATCTTGCATGACGTTTTGACCCGGGGTAACGGCGATCTGCTTAACGGTACCATCTGCCTCTGCCATGATAGCGTTCTCCATCTTCATGGACTCGAGCGTGAGCAGCGTATCACCTTTCTTCACCGCCTGACCTTCACTTACCAGCACTTTGATAACACTACCGGGCAGCGGACTCTTAACCTGAAGGCCTGCAGCGGGTGCAGCAGCGGGTTTCGGAGCCTCTGCTTTCGGTGCAGCAGGAGCAGCTGCAGGTTTGGGAGCAGGAGCCGGTGCAGCTGCGGGTTTCGGAGCAGGAGCAGCAGGAGCCTCGGTCTCTACAGTATATACTTTGCCGTTCACGGTAACGTTCGTTTTGCCGGCTTCGATCTCTTCTACAGCGCATTTGTACTCAGCGCCATTGATTTTAAATGTGAATTCTTTCATTGTTTTAAAAAGTTTTCAGTCGTCAGCCATCAGTTATTAGAAGCCGACATTGTTCATTCCAATTGATTTAGTATTCCACGCTGTCTCGTGTTGATTGAGCGAGATCATCGGCGTGGGGATATCATGTTTGCTAAACCGCGCCAGATGGAGCGCATAAGCGATAGCGGCGATGTCTTCATCACCTGCCTTTGCCAGAGCCATGGCTATTGCGGCTTTTTCGGGTTCGCTCGGAGTGCCTTGCGCTTTCAGCGTGTTCTGCTTGGTCGGAGCACTAAGCGGACTCGGTTTCTCCGGTTTCGGAGCTTTAGGTGCGGTTGCTTTCTGCATGATCCATCCGAATCCCTGAAGGATATAAACGAGACAGAAGAGAAGCACCAGCACGATTCCGAAGCCTAAGCCGGTCACAATCCATGTATCTGATGTTACTGATAAAATTATTGCCATAATTTTTCAATTTGAAAATTTGAAAATTTGAAGATTTGAAGATTGATTTTTGATTCGATGGGTAGTAATGTTAATTTTCGAATCCTCAAATCTTCGAATAATTCTACAGCGGGATATTCGAGTGCTTTTTGAGCGGGTTGGTGAGACGCTTGGTCTGCAACATTTCGAAGGCACGGATGATACGGCTACGGGTGTAGCGCGGCTCAATCACATCGTCGATATATCCGCGGTTGGCAGCCTGGTACGGAGAAGCGAACAGGTCTTTGTACTCTGCCTCTTTCTCAGCGATGAAGGCTTTCTTCTCTGCAGGATCCTCGATGGCCTTGATGGCTTTCGCTTGCAGTACACCGACAGCACCGCTGGCACCCATCACTGCGATCTCGGCATTCGGCCAAGCATAGCACATATCGCCACGGAGTTGCTTGCAACTCATCACGATATGCGAGCCGCCGTAACTCTTGCGAACAGTGATGGTAACCTTCGGAACGGTCGCTTCGCCATATGCGAACATCAGTTTTGCTCCGTGATCAATGATACCAGCATACTCTTGTCCGGTACCGCAAAGGAAGCCCGGAACGTCCACGAGGGTCAGGATCTGGATATTGAAAGCGTCGCAGAAACGAACGAAACGTGCAGCCTTGCGGGAAGCGTCACAATCGAGCACGCCGGCAAGCCATGAAGGCTGGTTAGCGATGATACCGGTGGAACGACCGTTGAAGCGGGCGAAACCACAGATGACATTCTTGGCGTAGTCTTTATGCACCTCCATGAAGTCACCGTTGTCAACGATGGTGTTGATAATCTCGTGCATGTCGTACGGTTTGTTCGGGTCTGCCGGAACGATGTCGTTCAGGTTGTCGTCCACGCGGGTGATGTCATCCGTGCATTGAACGAGCGGAGCCTCCTCCATGTTGTTCTGCGGGATGAAGGAAACGAGACGACGAACTTCAGCAAGCGCCTCTTCCTCGGTAGCCGCCACAAAATGGGTCACACCGGATTTGGTAGCGTGAATATGTGCGCCGCCGAGTTGCTCTACGGTTACATCCTCACCCGTAACGGACTTCACTACCTTCGGGCCGGTGATGAACATATAACTGTTCTGCTCGGTCATCATAATGAAGTCGGTCAGCGCAGGGCTATATACTGCTCCACCCGCGCAGGGGCCGAAGATCACGCTGATCTGCGGCACAACGCCCGAAGCAAGGATATTACGCTCGAAGATCTCTGCGTATCCAGCGAGTGCGCAAGCACCTTCCTGAATACGCGCGCCACCCGAGTCATTGAGACCGATAATCGGCGCACCGAGTTTCATAGCCTGGTCCATGACGTTGCAAATCTTGAGTGCCATCGTCTCGCTCAGCGAACCGCCGATGACGGTAGCATCCTGCGCAAAGACAAACACCAGACGACCGTCAATCGTACCCGAACCGACAGCTACACCGTCTCCCAAGAATACTTTCTTCTCCATGCCGAAGTCATGGCAACGATGGGTAAGGAACATGTTCACTTCTTCGAACGAACCCTCGTCGAGCAGCATGTTAATACGTTCGCGGCAGGTGTAACTGCCTTTTGCGTGATGCTTCTCTATGGCTGCTTCACCGCCTCCGGCCATCGCCTTCTCGCGGTTCGCAAGCAATTTATTTAATTTTTCTGAATCCATAAAAATTAAAAAATTTGAAGATTTGAAAATTTGAAGATTTGAAGATTGATTTATGATTCGATGGATAGTAATGTTAATCTTCGAATAGTGGAATCTTCTAATCTTCGAA
>JAFVHA010000141.1 GCA_017478035.1 Paludibacteraceae bacterium
CCACGCGGCATGTTACTCGTGGGTGGCCTATCAGACGGGCTATCTGAAAGCGCACTACCCTGCCGAATTCATGGCGGCGAACCTGACGGTCAACAAGGATGATATCAAAGAAGTGACCAAACTGATGGACGAATGCAAGGCACTGGGACTCAACGTCTTGGAGCCGGATGTCAATGAATCGGAGTTGAACTTCACCGTGAATAGCGAGGGAGCCATCCGTTTCGGTTTGGGCGGCATCAAGGGTGTCGGAGAAGGAGCAGCGGAAGCCATCATCAACGAGCGTGACAAGAACGGCAAGTTCGCCGGTATCTTTGATTTCTTAGAGCGCGTCAACCTGCAGTCCTGCAACCGGAAGACGATCGAGTGTCTTGCGCAAGCGGGCGCTTTCGGGTGCTTCAAAGATATTTACCGCGAGCAGTTCTTCGGAACGGACGAGAATGGCGACTCCGGTCTTGACTTGCTGATGAACTACGGCAATAAATGGCAGGCCGACAAAGAGACCAATGCCAATTCGCTGTTCGGAGACCTCGACCTGGCGGTGGAAGTGAAACATCCGGAACTGCCGCAAGTACCTCACTGGGACACGATTGAGCGCCTAAACAAAGAGAAAGAACTGATCGGTATCTATCTCTCCGCCCACCCGCTGGATGAATATGCATTCGAGGTGAACGAGCTCTGTAACATCACCGCCGCCGAACTGTCGCAATTCGATACCTGGCGTCGTCCGGATGCCCGTGATGAAGCGGAGAAACGGGTACGGGCTGCGCAGATAGAACAGCCGGATGAGAAACTGATACTGCCTTCTCAGTTCATTGCGGCGCACAAGAACCAGGCTTGTATGTTAGGAGGACTGATCACTTCTGCCGAGCAGTTACGCAGTAAGATGGGCAATCCGTACGGTCGCTATATGATCGAGGACTATTCCGGCAGTTTCCAGTTTGCCCTCTTTGGAAATGCCTATAATCAGTTCGCCCATCTGATGCTCAAAGACCTCTATGTGCTTGTCACTGGCGTGGTACAGCAGAAGAATGCCGGCATGAAATGGTTCAAAGAGGCGAAAGATGAAGAAGCGGAGTTTGAGTTTGTCGTTCAGCGCGTCGATATGCTGTCCACCGTGCAGGAAAGCCGGATGGAAGGACTCAACATACGCTTCTCGCTGGACAGTGTGACACCGGAAAATATCGATGAATTGGCGGATTTGGTGGATGCCAACCCCGGACAGGCACGACTGCATGTATCGGTGTATAACCCGCTTAACCGCCAGCAGATTGCCCTCACCAGCCGTAATCACGCCATTAAAGTCACTCCTTCCTTCTATAAATGGCTTTCACAGAAACGCCAGGAGGGAATACTTTCTTTCAACGCTGTTGAAAGGAATTAATGGATTAGTGGATTAGAGGATGAATTATCAGGAAGCAGTTTCATATTTGTATTCTTCCCGTCCGCCTTTTCATCAGGTGGGTGCAGCGGCCTATAAACCGGGCTTGGACAATACGCTCCGGCTGATGGCGCATGTCGGCAACCCACATGAACAGTTACGCGCTATCCATGTGGCAGGCACCAACGGCAAGGGATCTACATGTCATCTCATCGCTGCTTGTCTGCAAGCCGCCGGACTCAAAGTGGGGCTGTTCACCAGTCCTCATTTAGTCTCGCTCACGGAACGTATCCGCATCAACGGACAACCGATTCCGGAGGACAAAGTAGCTGCATTCATCGAACAAAATAAGGCATTCCTGGATGAACTTCAACCCTCTTTTTTTGAGACCATGACCGCTTTGGCGTTTTCCTGGTTCGTGGCGCAGAAAGTGGATATCGCGGTGGTGGAGGTAGGTCTCGGCGGACGATTGGACAGTACCAATGTGCTCACACCTATCCTATCCGTCATCACTAATATCGGTCTTGACCACACGGAGTTCTTGGGTAATACGCTATCCAAGATAGCGCGCGAGAAAGCCGGTATCATCAAACCCGGTGTGCCTTGTGTGATCGGCGAGACGCATCCCGAAACGATGAACGTCTTCCTCGATAAAGCACGTGAATGCAATATCCTTGGAGACGGACTCGAGACCACTGATTGCCGTCTTTGGTTTGCAGACCAGTGCGGCTATCTGAAACGTGTCCGGCTACGCGTTGCCCCCGAATGCGAACTCAAAGGCATCTACCAAGAGCACAACCTCCAAACGGCGTTTGTTGCCCTGCGGGCATTGTCCAATATCCAATATCCAATATCCAATGCACAAATAGCCGAAGGCTTTGCCCATGTCTGCTCCTTGACCGGACTCCGCGGACGTTGGGAGACACTATGTGAGAAACCGCTCACTATCTGTGACACCGGTCATAACAGTCACGGCATCCAATATGTGGCGCGTCAACTCAAAGAGTTGAACAATCCGAATATATGGATCGTTTTCGGGATGGTGAATGACAAGGATACCGATGTAGTGATGAGGCTGTTACCGCAGGGCGAGCGGTATCATTACATCTTCACGCGACCGGATACAGAACGGGCACGGAGTGCCGAAGAGATGTTAGCGCTTTGGGGTAAAAAAGGAATCGCCATAGAAGACCCGAAAGAGGCTATCCGCTACGCACAGGAACATGCGTCTGACGAGGATGCAATCTTTATTGGAGGAAGTAATTATTTAGTATCTAACGTCCTTGCGAACGGCGAATAGCGGTTGATGAAATGTCGAAAGTCGGAGCTTCGCTAAGATAGCGAATCTCCTTGACCGGCTTCGCCTGAAAGACCGCAATATTTTTATTCCATCGAATATCAGTACCCTTCTCGGCAGAGGCCACTCCTCCCGTTTGGCGGGAGGACGTTCTGGGATATACAAAGATTCGGAAGTTCTCAAGGATATATTCATATTCTCTCCATTGGTCGAAAATGGCGATATTATCTTCTCCGATAACCAGCGTAAACTCGTGTTCGGGATAGTTTTTTTGCAGTTCCCTCAAGGTATTGGCCGTATAAGAGGGACGCGGCAAATGAAATTCAAAATCCGAGGCTTTCACGTGCGGAATATCTTTTATAGCTTCTCTAACGCCCTCGAGCCGTTCTTCTTCTGGAGCTAGTATTCCTGCCGGTTTTAAGGGGTTATTCGGGCTTACGAGCATCCATAGTTCATCCAAATCGGTGTTTTCGATCACCCATTTCGCCAACCCTACATGCCCGAAGTGCACAGGATTGAAACTACCGCCGTAAATACCTATTTTCATGTACTACTTATTTTCGTCAATGATGGCATCGAGTTGCTCGAAAGCATGCAAAAGGTCGTCATTGACCACCACACGGTCGAAATGCTTCATCTCTTCCAGTTCAATGGACGCTTTGGCAAGACGTTTCTCGATCATCTCCGGACTGGTGTCTCCCCGTCCTTCCAACCGGCGTCGCAGTTCTTCTATCGAAGGCGGACAGATAAAGATCGATGTCGCTTTGTCTCCCAAGATACTCTTCAATTTCAATCCTCCCTTCACATCCACATCAAACAGTACTTGTCGTCCCGCCGATTCGATACGGTCTATCTCCTCTTTGAGCGTACCGTAATAAAGTCCCTCATAGACCTGTTCGAACTCGATGAAATCATTGTTTTCGATACGTTTCTGGAACTCCTCCACCGTAATGAAGTAATACTCTTTACCATGCACTTCCTGACCCCGCGGAGGACGCGTGGTGCAGGATACAGACAGTTCAAACAAATTGGGGTGCATCGTCAGCAGATGCTTCACCATGGTAGATTTACCACTACCCGAAGGCGCACAAAAAATGTATATCATAGCACATTAAGGACTTGTTCTTTGATTTGCTCAAGGATATCTTTCATCTTCACCACAATAATCTGCATCTCCGATTGATTGGATTTGGAACCGAGCGTATTGATCTCGCGTCCCATCTCTTGTGCAATAAAGCCGAGTTTCTTTCCTACTCCGCCGGCAACTTGCGCCCCGTCACCCATCACTTCATTAAAATACTTGATATGATTGGTCAGACGCACTTTCTCTTCCGTAATATCCAGTTTCTCCAAATAATAGATCATCTCCTGCTCCAACCTGTTCCGGTCAATCTGTGCTTGCGTCTCCGCCGATAACTGCGCTAAATTCTGCTCCAAGCGCTCTTTGATCTTCGCCACACGTCCTTTCTCAAACGGCTCCACCTGTGCCAGCAAATCCGTGATTCCATCGAGTTTTTCCGCGAACATAGTCTGCAAAGCAGCCCCTTCCTGTGTCCGGAAAGCGATAAACGACTCCAACGCAGTGTCTATCAAAGCCTGCACTGCTTTCCATTCCTCTTCTGTGATATCCGAAGCATCATCCTGCTGTTTGAGTACATCAGGGAAACGCAGAATAGCCGCCATCACCTCTGCCGGCACGGCACCGCCGAACCGCTCACTGTACTGACGTGCGTACTCCTCGGCGGCAGGCCAGTTAATGGCAGTCGGTTCGCCAAGCGTCTGGTCCTCCTGGAACAGCAAGGACACATCTACCTTCCCGCGTTCTACACGACGTGCCACCTGATTGCGGATATCCAACTCAAACGCCCGGAAAAGAGGTGCCAGACGGGTGGATATATCTATTGCTTTAGAGTTAAGCGAACGGATCTCGCAAATCAACTTGCGTCCGCGGAATTGGCTTTCGGATTTGCCATAACCGGTCATAGATAAAATCATATTATTTGCCTATACAGAATTTACTGAATATATTGGAGAGCACTTCCTGATTCGTGATCTGTCCCGTTACCTCGCCTAAGGCGTTCAGACAGTCCTGCAGATCCATGGAGAGCAGCTCTCCGGACAACGCATCTTTCAAGCCCTGCTGTACCCGTTCGATGGCTTCATGCGCTCTCTGGATAGCCTCATAATGGCGTGCATTACTCAGCATCACTGCACTCGGCTGCATGTTGGCGCGCGCTATACGTACCAATTCTTTTTTCAGAGGTTCTATCTCGCCGTTCTTTGCAGAGATGGGAAGCCTATTTCCGTTGGTTTCTCCATGAAGGGAGAAACCTTCTACGAGGTCGATCTTATTGAGCACTTCTATAACGGTTCCCTTCATGCCTTCAGATATCCACCGTACATCGTCCTTCGTACATTGTACATCGTCCATTACATGGATAATGATTTGCGCTTGTTCGGCCGCCTTGCGACTTCGCTCCATGCCCATATTCTCAATCGTATCACTGCTTTCCCGCAAACCGGCAGTATCAATCAGACGGAAGAGGATGCCATCCAACACCAAGGTGTCCTCTATCGTATCGCGCGTAGTACCCTGAATATCACTCACTATCGCCCGTTGTTCACCCAAAAGGGCATTCAGAAGTGTTGATTTGCCGACATTCGGCGCACCGATAATCGCTACGGAGATACCGTTTCGGATGGCGTTACCTGTACGGAAAGAAGCCAACAGGGCCGCTAATTTTTGTTCGATTTCAACGGCTAAAAGTGTCAGTTCGTTCCGGTCTGCAAATTCCAGTTCTTCATGGTCGGCAAAATCGAGTTCCAGCTCCACCAGCGAAGTGAAATGCAACAGTCGCTCTCTCAGATGTGCCAACTCTCCAGACACGGAGCCCCTTAACTGACTGAGCGCCAGGTCTTTCTCCGCCTTCGATTGCGAAGCAATCAAGTCTGCAACCGATTCCGCTTGCGCAAGGTCCATCTTGCCATTCAGGAAAGCACGTTGGGTGAACTCTCCCGGCTTGGCCATCCTACAGCCCTCATCCACCAACCATTGAAGAAGGGTCTGCTGGATATAAAGACTTCCGTGACAGGCGATCTCAACTGTATTTTCTCCCGTAAACGAGTGCGGCGCAAGAAAAACGGAACAAAGGACTTCATCCAAGACCTCATTATCCCGTTGAATACGACCGAAATGCACACTTCCGCCTTTGGCATCCATCAACGAAACGCGGCCTTCAAAGAGGCGATCCGCGATCGTGACGGCCTCCTCTCCGGAGACACGGATAACGGCAATTCCGCCGGTTCCGTAAGGGGTTGATATCGCACAAATAGTACTCATAAATTCAAATCGGGCACAAAATTACAAAAAAATTTGCACATATCAAAATATTTTTGTACCTTTGCAGCGAATTTTGACAATTATCACAAAAAACATACTAAAAAATTATACAAATTATGCGTACTACATTCAATCGCTTACGTGCAGTTAAGGACAGTCTTCCTCATGGAAGCATGGATTCCATCGCCGCAGAGTTGGGAATCTCCGGCGATGAGGTAAGAGCTTATTTCAACGGAGAAGGAACTGCCGACTACCATTTAGAGCCGGGTTATGACGGCGGAATCGTTGATTTCAGCAATACCCGCATATTAGAGGTGGCCTTGCGCCGCGCGTGGGAGGCTCAAAACGCCCTATAAAAAAACAATTGTTAAAATTGAAGATTAACAGGCACTTATTGAGAGGGCTTGCTCTGACGTTTATCGTCGGAGCATTACCTTTTACAAAATACGCGCCCGCATATGCGCAGGAGAGCGAGCGGAGCCGGTATTTGGATGATTATCGCCAACAGGTAGGTCTTACGTATGGAGCGAGTGCCACGATCCAAACCACTTACATTTGGCGAGGTTTATATGCCGGAGGGGCGAATATCCAGCTTGACGCCAATGTGGGGTACGGAGGTTTGTATGCCGACCTATGGTGGAATATCGGAACGACGGATTGGGCGTTCTCCAAATTCCTGCCGGAAGTGGATATATCCTTGGGATTCAAGCGGTGGGGACTGAATGTATATCTACTCTATATCCATAATTTCGACTGCGGGTTCTTTGACTTCGCCAATTATGCAGGCAGAGGAAACCGCCTCGAGGTTAATGCACGATATACTGTCAGCAGTAAGATACCGCTTACGATATCCTGGGGTACCCGTATCAGTGCTGCCGACGGATATATCAACGACCGGGGAGAGCTGAAGTTTGCTTACTCGAGTTATGCCGAGATAGCCTACACGCAAGCCCTACCCTATGACCTCAGTTTATCCGGAGCCATCGGGTTCTCGCCGTGGAAGAGTGTCTATTCGTTCTATGAAGGCGATTTTGTGGTAAATAACATCGCCCTCAGTTTGCGAAAAGACTGGAGTGTGAGCGAGCATTGCGGATTGATGCTGTCCGGACATTTGGTCCTGAATCCATCGTCTATTGCCGCTGACAAACACAGAGCCGAATGGCATCCCAAATCCCCGGGATTACAGGCTGTAAATGCCAATATTGCCTTGGGAGTATATCTGAAATAAACAAAACAACATAACAAACAATTAAAAACGGTACAACAATGAAAAAGATTTTCACATTAGTAGCCGCTGCGATGATAGCAGTGAGCTCAATGGCATTTGAGTATGAGCGTCCGGGTTTTGAGTGGTCCGCAGGCTGCGAGTTCACCACCGCTTATCTGTGGCGTGGTATGAACTACGGCGGTATGTCCTTCCAACCGGATGTATCGGTAGGTTATGCTGGTCTGAGTCTCGAAGCTTGGGCCAATATCGGTGCGATCAATAACTCGTTCAAGGAGTTCAACCCCGAGTTGGACATCACGTTGTCTTACAAGATTGCCGGTCTGTCGGTTGGTTTCACCCACTATTTTTACTTCGACGGATCCCGTTACTTCGATTATACGAAGCCGAATCTTTCCGATTATAACGCAGGAACATACGGAAAGGGTTATGCCAGCAGCCAAACGGAAGTGTTTGCAAAGGTTGAATTCGGCGATTTATTCGAGAAAATACCGCTGACCGTTACATGGTCCACTTTCATCGGCGGTGACGACTGGAAACCGTTGTACGAGGATGAGGCCAATCCGGATTCCATTACCGGTCTGAAACAGGCATATTCCAGCTATCTGGAGGTTAGTTACAAAGCCGAGTTGCCTTTGGGATTCTCGCTTACTCCGACTATCGGTTTCTCGCCTTGGGCAAGCTGCTACAACGACTATGAGAACAAGTTCTCGGTGAATAACATCTCCCTGCGTGCCGATTGGGAACTGGGCGTGAAGGACGTTTTCACGCTGGATGTATTCGGAATGATGATGCTCAATACCGCCGGTATCAACAAGTATAACGTCTGGACTTCCGCTGCCAACAGCTACGCCACCCGTCGTTTGAACTTCGCCGCCGGAGTCGGTATATGGTTCTAAAAACATGTATTCCGTCCACTGAATGCTGAGAGCAAAAAAAACACATACCATTAGCGCGTTGCTGGGCCTCGGCCTGGCAGCGTTGCTGATTTGGGGACACAAAGACACACCCAAACCTGCCTATTACCACAATCAGGGCAAGGTTTTTGGTACCTATTACAACATCCGCTACGAAGCCACTCAAGATCTGGAAGACAGCATCCAATCGGCCTTTGAGGAGTTTGACAACAGTCTGAGTCTGTTTAATCCGAACTCGATACTCTCCGCTGTCAATGCCAACCGCGACACGGCCACCAATGAGGCTTTCGAAGCGATGTGGGACGAAGCGGCACGGGTCTATACCTTGTCCGAAGGAGCTTTCGACATCACCGTCGCCCCATTAGTGAACTACTGGGGTTTCGGAAGAGCACAGAATACAGACCGCTGCGCTGACAGAATACAGACCGATTTAGATTCGTTGCGCGAAGTCATTGGCTTCGACAAAGTGCAACTCATCGATCATCATGTCATCAAGTCCGACCCGCGCGTTCAGATCGACGGCGGTGCAGTAGCCAAAGGACAAGCGTGCGACATGATTGCAGACATGCTACGCCGCAACGGATGTACCAATTATCTGGTGGATATAGGCGGCGAAGTGGTGGCACACGGACGGAACGACAAAGGAGACCTATGGCATATCGGCATCACCAAGCCGAACCTCAATAACGAAGGGGCACAGGAGGAATTGCAGGATATCCTTGCTGTAAGCGATATCTGCATGGCTACCAGCGGTAACTACCGCAATTATTACTACGATGGAAACGAGCGTCGCAGTCATACTATTGACCCGCGCACAGGGTATCCGGTGCAGCACTCCGTATTGAGTGCAACCGTGGTAAGTACCACCTGTATGCGTGCCGACGCCCTGGCTACCGCGTGCATGGTACTTGGTGAGGAAAAAGCATTGGATATGATTGAACGTGCCGAGGACGCTGCCTGCTACTTAATTGTGGCACAAAATGACAGTTTAGTGGCGATTCGTTCGTCAAACTGGACTAAAATGATAACAAAATAACGAAAAATTTGCATATATCAGATTTTTTTCGTACTTTTGCAGGCTTTTTTGTTTAAGATGCAGAAAAAGGGGCTCTTCATATTGCTATTATTGGTAGTACTCACGGGATGTGGGGACTATCAGCGTTTGTTGAAATCACGCGACCCGGAAGAGAAATATCAGGCGGCGTTGATGTATTTCAATAACAAGCAATATGTAAAAGCGCAGACTCTGTTGGACGACGTCAGTACCTACTACAAGGGAACCGAGCGTTCGGAGGATATCCTCGCCTACTTGGCGCGTTGTTACATGGGTCAGAAGAGTTATGAGTCTGCCACCGATTATTATAAAGCCTATATCCGCAATTACCCAAAGGGTAAATATGCGACTGAGGCCTATTTCCAAGTAGGACACTGCCAATACCTGGACTCTCCGGACGCCCGCTTGGACCAAGACATTACGAAGAAAGCCATTGAGGCTTTCCAGACCTTTGTGGAACTCTACCCTGAGAGTCCGTACGCAGAGCAAGCTTATACTGAAATGAGCGAGTTATACGACAAACTGGCGTATAAGGAGTTATACAGCGCCAAGTTGTATTACAACCTCGGATCATATCTGGGAAATAACTATCTGAGTTGTGAGATTGTATCCAAGAATGCGCTCAAGAACTATCCCAGCAATAAGTATCAGGAAGATTTCAACTGGTTGATATTTCAGTCGAAATACCAGCAAATGGTTAATTCCTACGAAGACAAGAAAGCAGAACGTGCCCGCGATGCACAAGATGAATACTATAATTTCACGACTGAGTTCCCTGACTCCAAGCATCGCAAAGAGGCAGATAAAATGCTGAATAACATCAAGAAAATTACAAAAGATTAAACCAATATGGATTACAAGAATTCAAAAGCACCCAAGAACACCGTCACCCGAGACATCAACCAACTGACGGAACCGGTAGGTAACGTGTACGAAACCGTAGCGATCATCGCTAAACGCGCCAACCAGATCAGCGCCGGTATCAAGAAAGAGTTAGACGCCAAACTGCAGGATTTCTCTATTCCTCAGGACAATCTGGACGAGACCTTTGAGAACAAAGAGCAGATTGAAATCAGCCGCCAATACGAGCGTTTGCCGAAAGCAACGCTGATGGCTACTCAGGAATTCATCGACGGCGACCTGATTTACCGTACAGGTAACCGCGATGAAGCGCTCAAATGAGTTTAGCCGGCAAACATATTCTGATTGGTATAAGCGGTGGTATAGCCGCTTATAAGATTCCGGAACTGATTCGTTCGCTGGTCAAAGAAGGAGCTGAAGTACGCGTGACGACCACTCGTCACGCGTTAGAATTTGTTACGGAGTTAACCCTCCAAACGGTTTCCGGAAACAGGGTTTATTCGGACGTCTTTGCTGCTATTAATGAGCACTCGACGGAACATATCTCCCTACCCGACTGGTGTGACGCAATGCTTGTGGCACCTACAACAGCCAATGTATTGGCCAAGATGGCAACGGGTATAGCAGACGATGCATTAACCACCACTATCTGTTCATGCGTGGCTCGCAAACCTGTTATTGTAGCACCCGCCATGAACGATAAGATGTGGGAAAACCCGGCCACCCGGCACGCCGTAGAGACAATCCGCGGATGGCAGAACGTACGAGTCATCGAACCGGCAGAAGGTCCCTTGGCCTGCGGTACCAGCGGCAAAGGAAGAATGCCGGAACCGGAAGTACTGCAGGAAGCCTTGGAATATGCCCTCACGCCTCAGACTTTGGCGGGTCAGAAGATCCTGATTACAGCCGGAGGCACGCAGGAGAAGATTGACCCGGTCCGTTTTATCAGTAACTACTCCACGGGGAAAATGGGCATCGCTCTCGTGCATGCTTGCGCGCGCCGTGGAGCAGAGGTGACGCTGGTTTGCGGATCAGTACAGGTACCGGTTATCAATCCGTTCGGTACTATTCACCGTATAGATGCGCTCTCCGCGCAAGAGATGTACGAAGCCTGCATGGAGGAGTGGCATAAGATGAACAGTGCTATCCTATGTGCCGCAGTAGCTGATTTCGCACCCTCACAAACAGCGTCAGAGAAGATCAAGAAACAGGCCGGACAGACGGAGTTGACACTGCATTTATCCACCACTCCCGATATCGCCCGATCGTTAGGCGAGCACAAACAACCCGGACAACGACTGATCGGTTTTGCGCTCGAGACAGAGCATGAACAGGAAAATGCGCTCTCCAAGATGGAACGCAAACATTTAGATGCGATTATTCTCAATTCCCTGCGCGAAGAAGGCGCAGGATTTGGCGTAGATACCAATCGCGTGACTATTTTCCGCACCGGCCAACAACAAACCGCCCTACCCATGCAGAGTAAGGCGGTTACAGCAGAGAGCATCATCGATGCCCTCTTCTAACCTATTCATTCGTTTTTGAGATTAACCTTTGTTAAAGATGCCGAAGATACCTTTTTTCTTCGCGCTCTCTTCTGCGTCCTGGTTCTCTTTCGGTTCCTCTTGATTCTCAGGAGTCCATTCCGGACGTGCTTCAATCGTTCCTAACTGCGACTGAACATAAGCAATCACATCGTTCAAGCCCTCGGTAAAGTGCGCAAAATCTTCCTTATACAAAAATACTTTGTGCTTCTCGAACGAAGGAGCTTCCTCGCCCTCTGCCTGACGACGTTTACTTTCAGTAATACACAGATACAAATCCTCGTTTCGCGCTTTGCGAACATCCAAGTAGTAGATACGCTTCCCTGCTTTGACGGAACGGCTGTACACAATCTCCTGTTCCCGTCTTTCTTCTTTCTGATTTTCCATTTTTGCTGTTTTTAAATGAAATCCGCTGCAAAAGTAGTAAAAAATTTCTGATTATACAAATAAATGAGAAAAAATTTCATAATTTTTTGCACATATCCATTTTTTTTTGTAACTTTGCGCGGTTTTTAGATAATTAACCTATGATTAATCGCACAATGGTTCGAACACGCGTTATTCAGACGCTGTTCGCTTATTACAAAGACGCAGATAAGACAGCCGGTACGGCGCGTAAGGAGTTGACGAAAAGTTTCGCCGATACGTATGATTTGTACTTCATGCTGCTGGACTTCATTAACGAGTTGACGGCATATGCGCAACGTCAGTTGGAGGAGCAGATAGGTCGTGCGCGCGCCACGCATTCCGACTGGCAGCCTAACCGCCGCTTTGTATCGAATCGTTTGGCGCAGCAGGTCTTTGAGAACCGTGCTTTGCGGGCACGTGTAGCGGAGCAACATCTGGCGTGGGACAGCGGAATGGCGGCTGTGAGCGATATCTACAAACAGCTGATTGACAGCGATTTCTATCGCAAATACATGGAGGTGTCCACCTGCACCTACGAGGAGGACAAAGCGCTCTGGCGTCATATTTTCCAATATCTGATGGCGGACAGTGATACGTTGATGGATGCGTTGGACGAGTTGGAAGTGGTATTGGATAAGAGCAATTGGACCACAGATGCCAATATCGTAATCAGTTATGTAATCAAAACCATCAAGCGTTTCAAAGAGGACAGCACGCCGGATATGCCGTTGTTGGAAATGTTTGACAACGAGGACGAATTCCGGTTTGCACAAACGCTTTTGGAGAAGGCACTGAACGGACACGAGCAATACGAACAGTTGATCAATAATCATCTGAAGGGTTGGGAAGCCGACCGTATTGCTTATATGGACCGTATCATCCTGGAAACCGCTTTGGCAGAGATACTGGAGTTTGAAGATATTGCCCTAACGGTTTCATTAAATGAATATATCGAGTTAGCCAAAGAATACTCCGGAGACAAGAGTTATATGTTTATCAACGGTATCCTTACCGAGATATTGCGTGAACTCAAGAACGACGGATCGTTCATCAAAGCATTAACACTTAAATAATTATAATTATGCTGAATCTTATTTTATTGCAGGCAGAGACAGCTGCCGAAGGACAAGCTCAAGGTAATCAATGGACGTTTTGGATCATGATGATCCTCATTTTCGTGGTCTTCTATTTCTTTATGATTCGTCCGCAGACGAAACGTCAGAAGGAACTGCAGAAACAGCGTGAAGAGATGAAAAAGGGGGATAAAGTAGTTACTGCCGGCGGTATCTATGGAGAAATCAAAGAGGTTCAAGAGAATGCTTTCATCATCACTATTGCCAAGGATGTAACCATCAAGGTGAGCAAAGAGAGCGTTTTTGCGGACGCTTCTGATATCCAACAAGCCGAGAAAAAATAATTGTGCGCAGAGAAATACTGACATTCCTGCTTTTTGTCGTGCTGGCAGCCCTTATGTGGTATGGTCACGCGATGCAGTCGGTGCGCAACACACGCGTGCCGGTCATCATTCAATATACCGGTAAACCGGGCGCGATCGGCTTAGGAGGCAAAGGTCTTCCGGATACCGTCATGATTGAAGTTCGTGATGCCGGGGCACGCCTGAATGCGTACCATCGTGACCATTTGCGGCTGACCATCGATCTGCGCTCCTATATTCACGGGGACAAAGGCACTATTCATGTGCCCTCTGATGCACTCCGACGCAGTATCAGTGATATACTGCAGGGCACTAGCCGTCTGATAGAGACAGCTCCGGAAGAAATCACTTGTCCCTACTTCACGGAACAAGAGAAATCCGTACCGGTTGTTTTGGCGGCAGACATTATACCGGCCAATGAATATCAAATGGTCGGCGAACCGACATTAAGTCATACACGGCTGAAGATATACGGTCAGGACAAAGCAATAAACAGAGTGGACACGTTGTACACGGAAGCAAGAGTGTTGACGGAGGTATGCGATACAGCCAAGGTGCGCCTTGCTTTGGATATCCCTGCAGAAATGCGGGCGGAAAGAGACAGTGTTGACCTTTGTATCATCACGGAGCGTTTCACGGAAAAGAAGTTCACCATTCCCGTTCACATCGCGAATGTCCCTGCCGGATATACCATGCGTCTCTTCCCTCCTGAGGTAGATGTCAATGTGCGTGTCGGTATCAGTCATTTTGCCGATGTGCAAGCCAATGACTTGCGTGCCGTATGTGTGTACTCGCCTGAATGGAAAGACAAACTGGATGTCGAATTACATTATACCAATCCGTTTATCACTGCCGCCTGGACCTATCCTGCCGCAGTGGAATATCTGTTAATAGAACAATGAGGAAGATTCAAATGGTTGACCTGCAGTCGCAGTATCTGCGCATCAAGCAGGAGATCGATGCGGGTATTCAGGAAGTGCTGAATACTGCTGCGTTTGTGAAAGGACCCAAAGTGACTGAGTTCCAGACCCATCTGGAGCAATATACTGGTGCCAAGCATGTCATCAATGTAGGTAACGGAACCGACGCGCTGCAAATAGCGCTGATGGGATTGGGTCTGAAGCCGGGAGACGAGGTGATCACCCCTACTTTCACTTTCATCGCGACAGCGGAAGTAGTTGCATTACTGGGTTTGACGCCGGTGGTGGTAGATGTGGAATGGGAGACGATGAACATAGATATTGAGGCCGTTCGTCGTGCCATTACTCCCCGTACGAAAGCGATTGTACCGGTTCATTTGTTCGGTCAGTGCGCCAACATGGAGGCGCTGATGAAACTCGCAGAAGAGCATCATTTATACGTAGTGGAAGATGCCTGTCAGGCTATCGGAGCGCAGTACACGTTTTCTAACGGAGAGACCAGACAGGCCGGCACTATCGGTCATATCGGTTGCACATCCTTCTTCCCGTCCAAGAACCTGGGATGTTACGGAGACGGAGGTGCTATCTTTACCAACGACGATGAGCTGGCTGCCAAGATGCGTGCGATCGCGAATCACGGAATGGTTGTTCGCTATTATCACGATATGATTGGCGTGAATAGTCGTTTGGACAGTATTCAGGCGGCTGTATTGGATGCCAAACTACCCCATTTGAACGAATATATCCGGGCTCGGCAGAAAGCCGCGGATTATTATGACAAGGCCTTCCGGGGAAATGACAAACTGCTTATACCCGGTCGTGATGCCCACTCCACGCACGTGTTCCATCAATATACCTTACGTGTTATTGGCGCTGACCGTGACCAGTTGCGGGAAAAACTGGCGGAACGCGACATTCCGGCGATGATTTATTATCCCGTGCCTCTCCATCAGCAAAAAGCGTATCTCGATCCGCGTTATAAAGACGGCGATTTCCCTGTCGCAGAACGCCTGTCGGCTTGCGTGCTCTCTTTACCTATGCATACCGAATTGGACGATGAGCAGTTGGCATATATCACGTCAAACATATTGGATTTAATCGGATAAATTATGCAAAAAGTCGGCCTTCAGCAAAACATCACACAGACAACCAAGTTGTCGCCTACACAGATTCAAGTGATTCGAATGCTTGAGTTGCCTTCTATCGAACTCTGTAAACGCATCGACGAAGAGTTGCAGGAAAACCCGGCCTTGGAGGAAGGATGCGATGAGATGGCAGCTCATGACACCCCGGAATCGTTCGATGAATTCGATGAGAATTATATGCCGGATGATGGCTATGATGACGGACGACAGAAGGACCCGCTCCAAAACGAAGATTTCAACTACGAGCAATATATTTCGGATGATGAGACGCCGAGTTATATGCTTCATCAGCAGTACAGCCCCAGCGATGAAGATACCCGCGAAGTACCTATTATCGGTGGAAGCAGTCTGATTGAGGAACTGAAATCCCAAGTCTATCTGACCAACATGACCAAACCCCAACGGCACATTGCCAAATGGGTACTGGGTAATATTGATGACGACGGATATCTGCGTCGCTCGACAGAACAACTGGTGGATGATCTGATGTTCCAGGAGCAACTCTCGATCACCGACGAGGAGATGGAAGATATCGTGCGACAAATCAAGCAGTTTGATCCTCCCGGTATCGCGAGTTCCAACTTGCAGGAATGTCTGTTGACACAACTGCGCCGCAAACCGCAAACAGAGTCCGTCATTCTGGCCACTACTATCTTGGAGCAGCAGTTTGAGGCTTTCTCCAAGCATCATTTTGATAAGATTATACAACGTGTCGGGTGTACAGATGAGCAGTTTCAATCGGCTGTGCAGGAAATCATACACCTGAATCAAAAACCGGCCAACGCGTTTACCGGTTCCGTGTATGAGTCACAACGCGAAACGATTATTCCGGACTTCACCATCGAAGAGCGCGATGATGAACTGTTTGTCGTACTGAATACGGGCGATATTCCGGAACTGCACGTGAGCCGTGAATACAGCGATATGCTGACTAAGTATTCCTCCATGCCGAAAAATGCGGAGACACGTAATGCTACTCAGTTTATTCGGCAGAAACTGGATTCGGCGCGGTGGTTTATTGACGCCATCAAACAGCGTAATGAGACGCTAATGAAAACGATGACGGCTATCTTGCGTTTCCAATACGATTTCTTTCTGGACGGAGAAGAGACCAGTCTCAAACCAATGATTTTGCAAGATATAGCAGATCGGACCGGATACGATGTATCCACTATTTCCCGGGTTAGTAACAGTAAATACGTTTCAACACGGTTTGGCGTATATCCGCTCAAGTATTTCTTCTCGGAATCCATGACGAATATGGAAGGGGATGAGATATCCACACGGGAAATCAAGAAAATACTGCAGGAACTGATTGATAATGAGGACAAACGCAATCCACTGACAGACGATCAGTTGGTGACTCTAATGAAAGACAACGGGTATTCCATAGCACGTCGTACGGTTGCCAAATATCGCGATCAGTTGAATATCCCTGTTGCGAGGATGCGTAAGACGCTATGAATAAGGCGCTCGACATAACAGCCAAAGTCCTGAGCACACTGCTCTACCCGCTTTTTGTTCCTACATACGGCATAGGATTGTATTGTTATGTGATTACGAGCGCATATCCCTTACCGTTGGTTTGGTCACTCGTAGCCATCATTGGCACGTTTATCCTGACGTGTATTCTTCCTATTACCGCCATCTGGATTATGATTCGCCGCGGTGATGTCACGGATCTGCAGATTAACGATGCCGGAGAACGAACCATGCCCTATATCTATGCAGTGCTAGGTTTCAGTTTCTGGTGTTATCTGATGATTTCCATCTTGCATGTCCCGTTCTATATCGGCTTGGTAACCATTGGCGCGGCATTCGCAATCGGCATCATCACGATGATTAACCGGAAATGGAAGATCAGTGCCCATCTGACGGGAATGGGTGGTTTGGTAGGAGGTATAATGGCTTATTATCTGGGAATAGGCATGATGCCGAATTGGGGGCTGTTGAGTGTATGGCTCTGCCTGTCCTTGGCACTGATGTTCGCGCGCGTACGTTTGAGCGCCCATACTCCTGCACAAGTGAGTGCGGGTTGGCTATTGGGTATCGCATGTACATTCATCCCTTATTGCATCTATCATTATGCGGCGTAGTATTCGAATATATATTCTGTTAGCGATGCTGGCTGCCTGCATTCAGTTACAGGCTCAGACAACGCTCAGCGATGAGGCACGACTGTCCCTGCTTACATGCACGCCCGGCACGGCGCTCTACGAGCGATACGGACATACGGCGCTGCGTGTCTATGACCCGGTCAATGATATTGATATTTCTTTTAACTACGGGTTGTTCGATTTCAACACGGACCATTTCTACTGGAAATTCGTGAAAGGGGAAACATGGTATCAGTTAGGCGCTTCATCTACAAAATGGTTCTTGTTTGAGTACGAGTCGGCAGATCGCCCTGTATATGAGCAGGTATTAAATCTCACCCCGGAGCAACGTGAGGCGATATGGCTGGCTTTGGTGGAGAATTACCAACCCGAGAATCGGTATTACCTGTATAACTTCGTTTTTGATAACTGCGCCACAAGACCTTATCTGCTGATTGCTAATGCTTTAGACGATACGATCATCTCGGATTATGCCGGTTATACCGGGCAGACATACCGTCGGTTCATTCGCCATTATACCGGTGCCTGGTCTTGGGAGAATGCAGGGATCAACTTGCTCTTCGGTCCCAAAGCCGACCGTCAAATGCTTTCCGAACAACGGTTGTTCTTACCGGAGGAATTGATGCTTTTCATGCAATCTGCACATTTGAAGGACAATACTCCTTTGGTCCGCGAAAGTTATATTGCGTCATTCGATTCCGTGCATACACCTTGGTACGCTTCGTGGCCGGTGGGTTTAGCCCTCTTCTTCATAACGATGATGCTCGTTAGTATCTATGACCGCAAACGTCAAAAATGGTCATGGTGGGCAGATCTCATCGTGCTTGTACCCTATGTGATGCTGCTTGTCATCGTCACCTTCCTGACATTTTTCTCTTGCCACCCGCTCGTTGGTTTCGGATGGCGTTTACTCATTATTCCAATAACTCATTTATGCGCAAGACTTATTTATATACTACGCTGATAATTAGCCTGTTATCCATTATGCTTACCGCTGCGCCCCGTTTGACAGTGGTAGCCGTTGTGGACGGATTGACAACGGAAAACATGACCATGTTACGCTCCTATTGGCAGCAAGGCGGATTACGCACACTTAGTGAAGAAGCGTTTCAGACCACTATCGCTTACCCGCATTTGGTATACGGAGGAAATGAAACGACCGCGACACTGATGACCGGTGTGTCGCCGGATAGACACGGATACACTATGGATACCTATTTCATGCGGCGAGACCGTAAGTTGCACACCATGCTTGAAGACGAATCGGTGCAGGGAATAGGTACTAAACAGCATTTCTCGCCGCGAGCCCTGTTGTCACAAACACTCACGGACAATATGCGTTTGTTATATCCGAATGCAAAAATCTACGCGATAGGTATACACCCGGAGACGACGGTCTTGTTGGCAGGACATGCCGCGAACGCGTGCTGCTGGCTGGATGTCAATAACCAGCAATGGGTGGCAACGGCCGCTTATAGCGAAGGCCTTCCGGAAGCTGCATATAGCCAGAACCAGAGTGGCCGTATCGCTACATTGGCGGCACGAATGTGGTTGCCGCGTATGGATATTCCGGCTTATAACAACCCTACTCCGCAAGAACGCAAGAAAGGATTCTCGTATGAAGTCGGAGAGGTGCTTGCGCACGCTCCGGAGGCTAATACTTTGGTTATCGAGTTGGCTCTCGCTTTGCAACAAGCCGAGAAAATGGGCACGGACGCCACGCCGGACCTGTTAATGCTCCAATTGAATACGCTAAGCCCCACCGCGCAGTCAGACCGCATCGCAAGTGCCGAACATGAAGATATGTACCTGCGGCTCAATCAAGACCTGGGTTACCTCATGAACCAGTTGGACAAACGCATCGGTAAAGCCAATTATCAGGTGCTGGTTGTCGGTCGGCCGATATTGGGTATAGATGCACAAACGCTTACTGATATCCATATGCCTGTTCAGCAATTCAACGTAGATAGGGCGGCCGCCTTGACCGGCACATACCTGATGGCGTTGTATGGACACGAACGTTGGGTGGATGGCGGATACGGACAATCAATATACCTGAATCGCACACTGATTGAGCAAAAAAGGATGAGTTTGGAGACTATACAACGACAAGTAGCCAACTTCCTGATGGATTTTGAAGGGGTACAGATTGCCATGCCGGGCTACGAAGCCATGCAGTACCCCTTGTTAGGTTCGACGCTCTGTAAAAAACATATCGGAGATGTGGTGTTCTTGTTACAACCCGGATGGCAACTCATGCGGGACGACAAACGCGCCATTGACCGGGTCATTGAAGACAACCCCACCTCGCCGCTTCTGTTATGGAGCGGAACCGTGCGTTCGATGCCTCAAGGAACGCTCGATGCAACGGATGTAGTGAATTTAATCATTAATCAATAATATTAAACATGATCTATCACGAGATTAAAGTTAGTTATGAACGCCAAACGGGCGAAGACAACCCGGGCAAAGTAAAAGAGATTTATCTCATTGACGGCGCAGTCAGTTTTGCGGACGCGGAAAACTGTCTGATGGCGGAAATAAAACCGTTCATCTTCGGTGACTGCGAAGTACAAAGTTGCAAACGGAGTCAGTTCTTTGACATATTCCCGAATGAAGGCGGCGAATATTGGTACAAAGCCCGCGTGGAGATGATTACGATTGATGGCGACAAAGAGACCCGCAAGAATCAGTCCTTCCTGGTACAAGCCAACATGTTAGACGATGCCGTTTTTGCCCTCAAGCAGGCACTCAAATCGTATGATTGCGAGATTATCTCCATCGCCAAAACACCGATAATGGATATTTTGCACGCTGTTCATTAATGCCGCTGCAGTTTGACATAAAAGCGATCATCAAACGCAAAGCACCCAACGCCCGCGTTCCGAATTTCCTTGTTCGCTATTTGGAGCGGATCGTGCATGTCAAGCAAATGAATGCGTTCTTGCGTGTACACACGACAGAACGGGATTACGAGTTCATTCAACTCGTTTTGGATGAGGAATTAGGTTGCACAGCCTCTATTGACGGCACAGAAAATATACCTGCGGAAGGGAATCCGGTCATCTTCGTTTCAAATCACCCGCTTGGTGGCCTTGACGGAATGATTATTGCCCAGATGATTCATAAATGCCGCAACAAACGTTCGCTTAAAGTCATTGTCAATGAACTGCTTATGTTCATGGAGCCTATTGCTGACTTATGGGCACCTGTCAACAAAGTGGGTCATCTGAGCAAAGAACAGGCCGCCGAGCAACAACGCATGTGGGAGTCGAAGGTAGACGTACTTACTTTCCCTGCCGGCGCATGTAGCCGGCTACAACGCATTGATGGCAAATGGCAGATACAAGACTTGGAATGGCAGAAGAATTTCGTTCAGCGTGCCAAAGAGTATAAACGGGATGTCATTCCTATATATTTTGAAGGACATAACAGTCGTTTTTTCTATGCCTTGGCGTATATTCGGAAACTGCTGCATGTCAAACTGAATATCGAAATGTTATATCTGGTAGACGAGATGTATGGCGCACATGGAAAGCATTTCAAAGTGCATGTGTTGCCTCCCATCCCTTATACCACCTTCGATAATACAAGAACACCCAAACAATGGGCACAATATGTAAAATCAATGGTCTATGGAACAAATAATACCTCCTGTTGAAACATCCCTACTCCTTCAAGAGTTGGAAGGCCATCTGCTCCGCCCCTCTAACAAAGCGGACAATCTCATCTATGACATCACGGC
>JAFVHA010000003.1 GCA_017478035.1 Paludibacteraceae bacterium
AACATCACGTTCGGAGTCGATACCACGCAACCTGCGCCGAATGGCATGACTTGGGATGAAGCGGTAGAGCAAGCGGCCCGGATTGCCAATGCGCACGAGTTCATATCCCAGATGCCTGAAGGTTATCAGACTTCGATAGGCGACCGCGGAAGCCGTCTGTCCGGAGGACAACGCCAGCGGCTGAGTATTGCCCGCGCCATCCTCAAGAACCCGCCGATCCTCATCCTTGATGAGGCCACATCCGCTTTGGATACGGAGTCTGAACGCCTCGTGCAGGAAGCTTTGGAGCACCTCATGAAAGAGCGTACGACGCTTGTTGTGGCGCACCGGCTCTCTACTATCCGCCATGCAGACCTCATCTGCGTCATGCATGAGGGACGTATTGTCGAGCGCGGCACGCATGATGACCTCTACGCCCTCGGGGGCTATTACACCAAACTCGTCGATATGCAACAATGAAAAAGGTCTTGCTCGGAATGTCGGGCGGTATCGATTCCACCGTCAGCGCCTTGCTTCTCTTGGAGCAGGGCTATGAGGTTATCGGCGTCACTTTCCGTACCTATGATTCCATGAAAGAATCCTGCATCGCCAAGGAGAAAGGCTGTTGTACAATCGAGTCCATCATGGAGGCCAAGCACAATGCCGAACGAATGGGATTTGAACATCGTATCGTCGATTTCCGCGACACGTTCAAGCGTTGCGTCATTCAGAATTTCATCGATGAATATATGTCCGGCCGTACACCCAATCCCTGCGTGCTGTGTAACAGCACTATCAAATGGGGTGAGATGTTGCATCTGGCGGACGAATTAGGGTGTGATTATATTGCTACAGGCCATTACGCGCGTATTGCTGAGCGGGATGGGCATGTCTATCTGGCTACGGCAGCGGATACAAAGAAAGACCAGACCTATTTCCTTTGGATGCTTACCGAAGAGCAACTACGGCGAACTATCTTTCCCTTGGGTGACTTGACCAAAAACCAAGTACGCGAGATAGCACGCCAGCACGGTTATGAGAAATTAGCTACCAAACGTGAGAGTCAGGAGATCTGTTTCATTCCCGATGATGACTACCGTGCTTTCCTGCGCGCGAACGTGCCGGATTATTATGAACGCGTACACGCGGGCGAATATGTCGATGCCGAAGGCAAAGTGCTTGGCATGCACGAAGGATTTGTCAACTATACCATAGGCCAGCGTAAAGGCTTGGGTATCGCTCTCGGTCATCCGGCATATGTCACGCATATCGATGCTGCTTCCAACCGCGTCACCCTCGGATCCAATGATGACCTGTTCGCCACGGAGCTGTCCTGTAGGCCGTTAGGCCGTCCTATAACGATAGCGTCCTGTAGCGAAGCGTCCTCTTCTCTCATGGCGAAAGTTCGTTATCGCTCTCGGGCTGTCCCCGTCAAATCATCAATCATCAATCACCAATCACAAATAAGCTCGCTGATTTTCAGCGAGCCTATCTGGGGCATCACTCCCGGCCAATCCGTCGTCCTCTATCAGGACAATCTCGTTGTCGGGGGTGGAATCATTATCTAGATATCTGGAAATCTAGAATTCTAGAGCTCTAGTTATTTTCCAAAATAACGCTTCAGCAGTCCTTCGAAGCCTTTTCCGTGACGAGCTTCGTCTTTTGCCATCTCGTGAACGGTGTCATGGATGGCGTCGAGGTTCAACTCTTTCGCACGCTTGGCGATGTTCAGTTTGTCTTCGCATGCTCCGGACTCAGCCATCGCACGTTTCTCCAAGTTGGTCTTGGTGTCCCAAACGAGTTCGCCGAGCAGTTCAGCAAAGCGCGAAGCGTGGTCTGCCTCTTCGTAAGCATAGCGGCGGAAAGCCTCTGCAACCTCAGGATAACCTTCTCGGTCAGCCTGACGAGCCATAGCCAGATACTGACCTACCTCGGTGCACTCACCCATGAAATGAGCACGCAGACCTTCAGCGATAATCGGGTCTTTCTCGTCTTTGGCAATACCTACGATATGCTCGCAAGCAAAGTTCAGTTTTCCTTCCTCTGCCACTTTCCATTCAACGATTTGTTTACATTGCGGGCAACGCTCCGGTGCCTCAGTGCCCTCGTGTACATAACCACAGATCGGGCAAATGAATTTCTTTACCATAGTGTTTTGTTTTTAAAGGTTAATAAATATAGTATCAATCATTCCATCATTCCATCATTCCATCATTCCATCCTCCTCCCTTGTACATCGTACATTTTTCCATCGTACATCAAATAGAGTTGTCCGTTGCGGAGCTCCTTTGTACATGGTACATTGTTCCTTCGTACATGGTCTATGCTTTGCTCTATCGGTTTTACGCCTTCTCCCCATCGCTGATAGAGCCAGTTAACGCGCCAGTTGAACCGGTTGATGAACTCGTCGCGCTTGCCGGTCATATTGCTGTTGTTACAGTAGTTCGAAGTCCCGTTCCATTTAGCGGCATCGTTCTTGGCGGCTTGCGTTATCAAGGCGGTTAAGGCATCTACCTTGGGACGGATTTTGTCCTTTTGGTCATGGTAGAAGACGTACCATACTTCCTGTAATTTCGCCTGAAACTCCGGCCAGGTGGACAGTCGGCCTATCCAGTATTGCGGGAAGGTGGGACTATCGAATATCCAGGTCTCCCATCCGCGGTTATAGGCATTTCCAAAGTCCCATACAGGGCCGAAGAACCATTTTTCGGGCTGACTGTTTCCGTCGCGGTCTTTGTGCAGATAGCAACTCCCGTGGTAACTCTCGCAATCTTCCATGATCTCTTGTACCAGGTAGTATTTGACAGCCTCGTCCAAGTCTAACATACTCCATAGGGTGGAGGCGGAGGTGCCCCAGATAGCATCATTCAATCCGTTGAGCTGGGCTTCGATATAGTCGCGTTGCTGCGACGAGAGGATCTCCGGACTCTTCATCGTAATCCATACTTCCTGTCCGTTTCCTTCCCAAACGGTCACGTTGCCTTCCTCGTAATAGTTGTCTATCTCAACCAACCAACCGCCCGTGACGGACTCGATGGCATTGTCCTCTTGTTCGGATATATTCACCCGATTGGCTCCCACGCGCACTTGTTCGGTCAGAAAATACAGCCCGTAGTACTCGCCGTTCAGCACTAATTCTACGGGAACGGTCTTCGGCGTCCATTGCAGACCGAGGGTTTCGCTCAACAGATACCCCACATAGTTTTTGAGGAAACCCAAGTTATCATCCGCGTGCGCCATCAGGCACCAGTGTTTGTTACTCGGCATGCCCAATACAGCTTGTTTCTTGTCGAATTTGATGCGGTATGGCTTTTTGTCAAACCCGTTCCAGGTCCAGTTACCACGTCCTTTGAATTGTCCTGTTACGGGTGCCTCGGCGGAACCCAAGGCACTGTAACCTGTGTTGAGAGGATCGATATAGAGACTGCCGGTCAGATATTCCTCTTTGCTCGTGATCGGAGTGCTGTTGGTGGTGTTCAGATACACGACGGGCAAAGTGCCCGATATAGTTGCCGAACCGTTATTCCCGCCTTGTGACGCTTCCCAGAGTGCCAATGAAGTCCAAGCGCCCTGCGCCCAATTATCTCCCGTCTCCGGAACAAAAATATCTCCGGCATTCATCTGCGCCTCGGAAGTCGCCGTACGGCTCATGTTCAGGGTCTTGCTCACATATTCCTTGAAATCGCTGAATCGCTGTTCTTGCCTGCCTGATGAGAGCTCTCCTCCTACAAAAGTGAACCGGTACATGTCGGTAACTGTCTGAGGTATATTGACGCTCCATTTCTTGCCGTCGCGGGTCATCTGCAGCACGTAGGTCTCTGCGATATCATCGCGGCCATACACAAACTGAACCGTTGAATAACCGGTCTTGGAGTTGTCGAAATACAAACTTCCTTGCGGAATCGTCAACCCCCATAAACTGTTCATGCCGCAATACAAACTGATGAATATGATTATACCTCTTTTCATCTTTCGTCTTTTATCTTTCATCTTTCAACTTTCAACTCTCAACTTTTATATTTCGGCTGCAAAGATACATGTTTTTTTTGATATATACAAGAATGAAAGCACTTTTTGCTAACTTAATTTGTCAAAAAGTAAGTTTTTGAGCGATTTTTGTGGCATTTGTTTGGTATTTTGTAAAAATGTAGTATCTTTGCGCCCAAATTAGGGTGTTTATTGGCAATAATGTTCAACTGAGCACTTTTATTATTTTTATTTATTAACTAAATTTTGTTTTTTTATGAAGAAAATTACTTCTATTTTTTGCGCTCTGATGATGCTGCTGAGCGTTAACGCTGCGCCGCTGGCTACCGCCGTTAAAAAGCAGGCTGCACAGAAGATTGAGGTGAAGAAGGCTCCGCGTATGGAGAAGTTCGATGCCAAGGCTGTCCTTCGTGCTCCCAAAGCACAGGCTGCTACTGAGTTGACATCCGGTACTCTATACACCGTATCCGGTAAGTTCTACAATAATACTTCGAGCGGGTGGGCAGATTACACCTCTAAGATGCCGTCTATTACGGTGACTGTTGATGGTGCTGATGTAACCATCGCCGGTTTGGCCTATTGGTTTCCGGACGGTGCTGTTACAGGTACACTCAAGAATGATACGATTACTATCCTGAGTGGTCAAAAGGTGGGAACGGACAGTTATGGCGATGAGTTCCTCGTTGGTTCCAGTGACGGCGAGACCATATCTGACATTGTCTTTGTATGGGATGCTGAAAAGGCAGAATTGTCCGCTTTTACATCCTACATCTTTGAAAATTCAGCAGCAGAGAGTATTGCACCATACGCCTATTGGATCTCTCCTGTCTTTAGTGCAGAGGCTCCTGCGGCTCCGGAAGTGGTTGTTTTGCCGACCGGTGCTACCGTTGTTGAGTACACGATGGATTACATCAATCCGAAAGACGAATCCAAGGGAGCAAAGAGCATCAATGTAGCGGTTGTGGAGGACAACGTGTACTTCCAAGGTATGAGCCAATATTTGCCTGAGGCATGGGTGATTGGTAAGAAAGCCGGTAATGAGATTACCTTCGCCGCTAACCAGTATATGGGTGACTACGGAACTTACGGTTCTTCCTATTTCTTCTCTAATGGAGAGACTGTCTTCACCTATGATTCGGAGGCAGATACCTATTCCGCTACTGGAGAAATCTATGGTGTACTTGCTGATAAGTATTATGACGGACGTTATAAAAATCCTGTCCTGAGCAAAGCAAAAGGACCGGATTGGGATAACCCGATTGAGGTGGTTATGACTGAAGCTGAAAGCGTTTATGATGAAGAATATGGAGATGTTACTTATTCGCTGAGCAACGCTACCAACGACACCATCTTCCAATTCGATATCTATCTGGAGGAAGGTCAGGATGTGGTTGCCGGTCAGAAATACACCTATGATGACATGGAGCAAAACGCCAACTACACCTATGTTTCCATCGGTGGCTCAAAGATCGGTCTGAAGAGCGTTGATTTCGTAAAAACGGTGGATGGTGAAACCGGTCTTGCTCGTATCGAGGCTACCGTGCTGGATGCTGTTAACAATGTCTTCCATGTCGTTTATCAGGAAGTACCGTTCACTCCTTCGGGCGAAGAGGTAGATCTCTTCTTCGAGGTAGCGATGTCAATTCCGCAATATTTTGAGGAAGAAGATTATGAAACCGGTTCTTGGGAACTTTATTTCGAGTCTCTCTCCGGCGATACAATCGTAGCTCTCGATTACCTTAGCGCAAATGAGGCTTCTCCTGCCGGTTCTTTCACAGAGGCAGATTTAATTAGCAAGTATAGCGGCATCATGCTGGATGGCGAGAACAAAATCGAGATCAAACTCGCTGAAATCTCCGTAACCGACAATAGCGAGCGTGTTGATGTAGTTGCCAAACTCGTTGGTAAAGACCGCGTAACGTATAATGTAAAGATGTTCTTCATCAAACCGACTGTTGTTTCTCAAGAGACCATTACCAGTGACGCACTGCAGATTGATCCGACCTACCTCGACTGGTATGGCGTTGTAATCTTGTCCGCTGAGGATGACAAGAACGCGATTACCATCAATCTGAATGCAGAGGAATTGGGTGCCGGATTGGTTGGTGACTATGTAGCCGGTAAGGACTTCAACGGAACCATCACTCCTGCCGGAACCGAAGACGAGATTGACATCTACAGCGGTTCTATCAATGTAGCATACAACAGTGGTATCATTGTTGTTGCCGGTAAGGTGCTGGCTATGAATAATGTCGAGTACACACTCAACCTGACCTTCAAGCCCTCTATTAACGATCTCACCATGACCGCTTCGGAATCTTCTTATACCGCAAGCACAAGTACTGTTCGTTATAAACTGACCAACGATACCTACACTTTCGTCTTCAATATCAATCTGCCGGAAGGCCAAGAGGATGTGGAGGCAGGAAAGTCCTATTCGTTCACTGAGGACATGGGTGGTGATACCAATGCTTCGTATGGCTACGATGCCGAATATAACTTCATCGATTATGCGGAGGCTGCTTTCGTGAAGAACGTTACTGCTGATCAGATGGAAATCAAGGCTACCGTTGTTGACCTCACCGGCAACATCTGGAACCTGACTTATACTGAGAAGGCAGAGGGTATCAACAATACCAACGCTGCTGTTAAGACCACCAAGCGTCTTGTTAACGGTCAACTCGTTATCGAGAAGAACGGTGTTAAATACAATGTAACCGGTACGGTTCTTAAATAAGAATCCATCCATACATCTCAAAAGGCTGTCACCACGTGGCAGCCTTTTGAGTTGTACTTTTGCTGCATAAATGATGAATTGGCGTTATATTGTCTTGATTTGGCTTGCTGTCATGAATATTGTGACGTTCTTTTTGTACGGCATCGATAAATGGAAAGCCAAGCGGTCAAAATTCCGTATCGAGGAATCAACCTTGCTATGGTGGGCAGTATGCGGAGGAAGTATAGGAGCGCTGTTGGGCATGAAAGCATGGCATCACAAAACCTTGCACAAGAAATTCAAATACGGTGTACCGGCCATACTGATTGCGCAAATAGCAATCGTGGTATTAATCATTTATTACTGGAATAAAATATAATAACAAAAAAAGAGGCGTGACAGGCTTCTTTAGTGCATGGACAAACGTTTGCTAAGATTGTCAATTTATTCCGCGGAGGCAAGAAGGGAGTTTGGTGCCGTGTGCTTTATGGTGAGCTACGCACTCACAGCACTTTCCGTGCCGCGGACAGGCTTTAGGACAAGGGCAATCTATGTGATTATGTGGACATTGCATGGGTATTAGTTCTTTAGTAATTCTTGGAAGTGTTGAATATATGGGGTGCTATCTGCTATCTTCTCTGCGCCTTCTGGAAGATCACGGTCGCAGTTCGCAAAATGGATCTCGTCATATTCTGTAAAATACGGTTTGAGATGGATAGTAAACTTGCCTTTACCGAAAAAGTCTTTTGCAATTATACGCCAACTTAATTCTATGTTATCTGCATCTGAATTCGGATTCGGAGTAAACATTAGCGCATATTTTTGTTCATCCTTTTGGTTTAAAGGGTGTTTGTTAACAGGCAAGAAGACCATGAAGTCGTACCTCTGGAGACTCGAATTAGACGCTTATGACGCAAGTCATGGCGGATAATTCAAGACCGTTAAAGGTCGAGATGGCCACCTATGATGCCGCGCACCCGCAAGGCTAAGCGCAAAGCGCTGAAAAAGGAAAAATCGCCCATACTTGGACGATTTTTCTGTTTTTGCTTGCATATGTCGGAAAATTGTTGTACCTTTGCACTCGAAACAAAATCTTTGACTTGAATGATTTTCAGGCACTTTCGCTCAAGTGTCAGCCTGAACGGATTGATGAAATAATCGTGCCCTCGCGGCTAAGAACTGAAGGCACAGTACGATTGTATCGGCAATCCGTATAACGAGTCACCCAAACATTGGATTGGCGTAGACCCGCATATTGCACCGGATGAGTTACTGTGTGACTTAACCCGCAACTCATATGAAATAGTGAAAGCCAAATATAGCAAGAAGAAATGAATTTCCAGACTTTTGGCAACGCAAAAGCCCCGACGTTACTGCTCATTCCCGGTTTGGGAGTGTCGTACGAGATCTTCTTCCCGCTGATTCGGCTGACGGAAGATAAGTTTCGTATTATCGCAGCCGAAGTGGACGGTTTTACGTTGGGGAAATATACGCAGTTTACTTCCGTCGATGACCAGGCTGCGCAGGTAATAGAATATGTCAAAAATAACTATGATGGTCACCTCGACTGCGCGTACGGATTGTCGTTGGGTGGCAAAATTCTCTCGCGCACATTAGAACGAAATGAGATCGTCATCGACCATGCCATCTTGGATGCCGCGCCATTATTACCGCTTCCTAACTGGCTCATCAACCCGCTGCGCTATTACCAAGCAGCTAATGTATGGACGTGTTTCCATTGGACAGGATTTTGGAAATTTGTCTTCCATTCGCACTATTTTGATGTACTCTTGGACGAGTGCCGCAAGACGTGGCCGTGGGGTGGTAGACAAGCGGTGTTAGATGGTTACAAATCCGTCTATACCAACAAGTTAGAGACTATCTCCGGCGCAGACATTCATTTCTGGTACGGTACCAAAGAGGCCTTTGCCGCCAAGCCGCAAGTGAAACATCTCATGACTATCTACCCGGATGTACATGTTCAAGTTTTCGAGGGCATGAACCACGGGCAACTGCTCGTCGATCATCCGGAAGAGGTAGACAAACGAATAAAAGAATTATTTTTATGATTGACCAAATTATTGATTACAACCGCTCCTTCGTGGCGCAGAAAGGCTACGAGCAGTACATCACCGACAAGTACCCAGACAAGAAACTGGCGGTACTCACCTGTATGGACACGCGCCTGACGGAACTCCTTCCGGCAGCACTGGGTCTCAAGAACGGAGATGCCAAGATCATCAAGAACGCAGGCGGACTCATCATCACGCCGTTTGATTCGGCGATGCGTAGCTTGATAGTGGCTATCTACGAACTGGGCGTTGAGGAGATCATGGTGGTTGCCCATTCGCAATGCGGTGCGTGTCACATGAGTTACGCGCATTTCCACCACGTTATGAAAGCACGCGGCATCAAGGATGAGACGCTCGATACCATCCGTGAGTGTGGCATTGACCTCAACCATTGGCTCGAAGGCTTCCATGATACCGAGACCTCCGTCCGTAAGACCGTCAAGACTATCCAAACCCATCCGCTCATCCCGAAAGACGTGACCGTCCGTGGCTTTATCATCGACTCCGAGACAGGAGAATTACAAGAGATAAAATGAGAACTGAGCATATAAAAATGCACTTTCCGCGAAATTGGTAAAAAATTCCAAAATCTGCGTAGGTGATATGTCAATAAAAAGCAGTACTTTTGTCGTCGATTTCGGAGATGAATGACTTCTTTGCTTGCGCACGATTATTTCGTTGCTCTGCAACTCGTGTAATTCTCTCGAAATCTCCTCTTCCCACCACGACCACTTTGTTGGGTCGTTTCGGGAGCCCTAATGACAAATAACAAAATTATTGCAAAAATGAGAAAGACTATTTTATCTTTAGCAGCTATGCTGCTGGTCGGTTGTTCGGCAAGCAATGAAGTTACTATGGCACAAAACATGACAGATAAAATGTATATCACCATTGACAACAAGACGCTACCGGTAACACTAGTAGATAATGCCGCAACACAAGCACTGGTGGAGCGGCTGCAATCGAGTTCCGTCTCCGTAACACTTAACTCCAGCGGAGGTTTTGAGATTTGGGGAGCCTTAGGCTTCTCTCTTCCTACAAGTAATCAGCAAATCACAGCCCAGCCTGGTGATGTGATTCTGTACAACGGTAGTAATATATGCCTTTTCTATGGCTCTAACAGTTGGAGCTATACACGTCTCGGACATATTGAGTACACCACGCAGGCGGAATTGGAAGAGTTTCTCAAAGCCGGACAGAGTAATATCAACGTCATGTTGTCGCTCACAGCCGGTACAACGACAGCTATTGATAACGTACGTACGGCTTGCGAGCCGGGCGTGTACTATACGATGAGCGGTCTGAAGGTTGCGCACCCGACGCACGGAATATATATTAAGGACGGACAGAAAATTTTTATCCAATAATGGACAAGATTTATCATGTCGACAACATCGACGCGTACAACAAGTGGTATTTTAGAATGACAGCATAAAAATCTATGAGAAAACTATTTATCCTTGCATTGGCAGCAATCGGATTTGCTGCATGCACAAAAACAAACAACAGTATGCAAATGACACAAGAATGGGACAAGGTGTTCCCGAAGTCCGAGAAAGTAAGTCACGAGAAAGTGACGTTCGTTAACCGTTTTGGTATAACGCTTGTTGCCGACCTTTACAAGCCCAATGACCAATCACAAATGACCAATGACAAATACGCGGCAATAGCCGTGTCCGGTCCATTTGGTGCAGTCAAAGAGCAATCGAGTGGATTATATGCGCAGGCATTAGCTGAACGCGGTTTCCTCACCATCGCTTTTGATCCTTCTTATACGGGCGAGAGCAGCGGTGAACCGCGTTACATCGCTTCGCCGGACATCAACACGGAGGACTTTTGTGCGGCGGTGGATTACCTGATGACGCGTGAGGATGTGAACCCTGAGCAGGTGGGTATTCTTGGCGTATGTGGTTGGGGCGGAATAGCACTCAATGCAGCGGCTCTTGACCCGCGTATCAAGGCAACCGTGGCAACAACGATGTACGATATGAGTCGTGTGTCGCAGAATGGTTATCACGATGATGGTGACAGCAAAGAGGCACGTGACGCGATGCGAAAAGCCCTTGCCGAACAACGCCTTATCGACTTCCGTAATGGTTCATACGAGCGTGCAGGCGGTGTAGTGGAAGACCCGGCAGGAATGCCGTGGTTCGTACAGCAGTATCACGCGTATTACAAGACTCCGCGTGGCTATCATAAGCGCAGCCTCAACTCCAACGAAGGCTGGAACAAGACCTCTGTTCTGCCGTGGCTCAATGCCGGATTCCTAAAGTTCACCAACGAGATTGACAACGCCGTGCTCATCCTGCATGGTGAGAAAGCGCACAGCCGTTATTTCGGCATTACCGCCTACGAGAACATGACCGGCGAAAAGGTTGACATCGCAGGACAAGACGCCAACCTGCAACCGCTGAATGAACCGCTCTCTGAACCTTTCATCGTCACCCGTGGCAACAAACAACTGTATATCGTGCCGAATGCGACGCATTGTGACCTGTACGATGGCGGAGAGGGCAATTATATCCCGTTTGAGTATTTGGCACAATTTTATAAAGAGAACCTAAAATGAGCAAAGTAGTAGTTATTTCCACAAGTCTCCGCCCGGGCTCGAACAGCCACATGTTAGCGGAGCAGTTTGCCGAAGGTGCTAAGAGTGCCGGCCATGAAGTCGAACTCATCTCGCTGCGCGGCAAAGAGATTAAGTTCTGTATCGGTTGCTTCGGTTGCCAACGCGCCGGTGCTTGTGTGTTCAAAGATGATGTGCCGGCTATCATGGAGTCTGTGCTCAATGCCGATGTGGTATGTTGGGCGACGCCGATTTATTATTACGAGATGGCAGGGCAGATGAAGACCCTCATCGACCGCATGAACGCCATGTATCCGAAGGACTATAAGTTCCGCGATATATATCTGCTGACCACCGCTGCCGAGGATGAGGAGTACACTCCGAAACGTGCCGAGAGCGGTCTGCAAGGATGGATTGATTGCTACGAGAAATGCAGCCTAAAAGCCCATCTGTTCTGCGGCGGCGTCAACGACCCGCGTGAGATTGCCGGCAATGCCAAACTGCAAGAGGCATACGAATTAGGCAAAAATATCTGATAAAACCGCAGTAAAACGACAATTTGGCATAAGAATAGACAAATTGGCAGATACAAACAGCTTGGCACACTTATTGCCTCTCTACGGGTGTAAATGCAAGTATGTTTTAATTCTATACGTATGAAAACGAGTACTAAAATTTGGATGTGTATTGCGGGTGTCGCACTCGTAGCACTCGGCGTAATGTGTATCCTCTGCCCCGGAACCACATTGTTAAGCCTGGCTTGGGTATTTGGTTTGATGTTCTTCCTCGGCGGTTGCACGGAGATGGCAGCATGGTCGGCTACACGCGGGTTTATCCCCATGAGCGGACTGATGTTCCTTTCGGCTTTGCTGCAGATCATCCTCGGCGCGATCATGGTTTTCCATCCGGCGCCATTGATGGTAGCGCTGCCGTTCATTTTTGCTTTCTGGCTTCTCTTCGAAGGTATCAACCTTGCCATCAGTTCGTTTGATTTCAAGCGTGTCGGTTTCCGCCGTTGGTGGATTGTCTGCTGTTTCGGCGTATTGGCGGCATGCTTCGGCGTGTACTGCCTCGTTAACCCGAATGTCAGCGCAGAGACCATCGCTTGGGTCGTCGGCCTGGGTATCATCCTCGACGGTATCGGCAACTGGGTCAAAGTAGCGGTTGTCAACAAAGTGGAGAAACGCTTCGTCAAACTGCATGACCGTCTCCGCGAAGTAACGGACATCGATTGGGAAGAGGTAAAATGAACCAATACACCCATCGTTATTCGCTTACTGCGGCAGATATGGACACGCGTTACCGGATGACACCGAACGCCGTCCTGCTTTATTATCAGGATTGCTGGGCACGCTATATGTCGTGTCTGCATTTGGCTGCTTTTGATGTGGTCAAGCAGAACCGTATCTGGGTCATTACGGAGTTCAACGCGTGGTTTGAAGAACAGACAGTCCTTTGGTCAGACGATATCGATGTGACCGTTTGGAACAGCGAAGTGGGGGCACTCCGTCTCTATGCCGAGTTCCACGTGCGTCGGTCGGATGGGGTAGAGGTGGCGCACGGCTACGGCTGTTGGACGTTATTGGACACCGAAGCACATCGTCTTGCGCCCATGACTCCTTTCCAGCCGCAGATTCCTGTACTGCCGGAGATGACTTCCGAGACCCACAAGAAACGCCGTTTCCCCACGGATGGTACACCGCTCCAGCAGATTGAGCATCGTGTCAATCCCATTAACCTCGATTTCAACGGACATGTCAACAACCGCACGTACCTTAGTATCGCCATGCAGTCGGCGGACGAGGCATTCATGGACGCACACGCGATTAGATGCCTGACGATTCATTGGCTCAAGGAGACGTTCTTAGGTGACACGCTCACCTGCCGCTTAACCTTGCTGCCCAACGAGACCGATGAACCTGTGTTCCATTACCTCCACACTATCGCTCGCAACGATGCCGAGACCGCCGCGCAGGTCTATTCCGAATGGATTCCGCGTACTGAGCAGATCGACGTGTCGGTTCATGCTCCCCGAAAATAACTATTTGTACCTTAGCGTCACCTATTGCACACAACAAAAATGAATATTCCTTTGAGACAGCGAGTAATGGGTATCGGCGAGACGGTGTTGGATATCTTGTTTAAGAATGACCAACCGCAGAAAGCCGTTCCGGGCGGATCGACATTTAACAGTATCGTTTCGCTGGGACGTGCCGGTGTGACATGTGCTATGGTGACTGAAGTCGGAGATGACCATATTGGCGACCTGACATGCCGGTATCTGCGCGAAAACGGTGTGTCTGATGCGTTTGTCCGCCGTCATGTGGGCACTAAGTCGCATATCTCCCTGGCGTTTTTGGATGAGCACAACGATGCACAGTATATCTTTTACAAAGATCATGCTTCTGCGGCTTTGGATGGCGACTTACCACATATCCAAGCCTCCGATATTGTGCTTTTTGGGTCGTTCTTCGCCATCAACCCTGCTATCCGTCCTGCCGTGCGATCGATGCTGCAAGAAGCGCACAAAATGGGCGCGTGGTTGTACTACGACATCAATTTCCGTAAGACACACATCGCCGATATTCCTCATGTGATGGAGAATATCGAAGAGAACATGCGGCTGGCGGATATCGTACGCGGGTCGATGGAGGATTTCGGGTATTTGTACAACCTGACGGACGCTGAGGCTATTTACGAACAGGTACGCCCCTTCTGTCCGGCCTTGATTCTGACGGATGGCGCACGTGCGATTCGCTTCTATTCACCCGAAGGCTGCGTGACGTACCCTGTGCAGCCGATAGAGACCGTAAGTACGGTGGGAGCCGGAGATAATTTCAATGCCGGGTATATCTATGCGATGCTCAAAGGTATTGACAATCCCGCGCAACGCATCGACATGGCGCAACGCTGGAGTCAGGATGTATGCCGGCAATTAGGCAATAACATCTCCGATGAGTTGGTGGCACAACTAAAATCGCATGAAGAATAAATGGATCTATCGCAAAACAAATATTACGATATCCGTCTGTTCCGCCACGGTCAACATTCGGCTTGGCGCGTCTTGTTTCGATGCTTGTCCTTGTTATTCCTATCTGTTTTCTTGACGGACAGCGTGCGCGCAGAGCTTGTACCCGATAGTCTTTTGCTCTTTCTTCAGAAAGATGCGCATCACCATTCGGAGCAGAATGAGATATGGCTGAGTGCCGACCGCCCCGGTTTTGGAACCGGTTCGGAAGTGTTGAACAGAGGGTTTATCCAATGGGAGACAGGCTTTGAGGCGGCTCATTTCCTGGGATTGCATTCTGTGACGCTTCCCTCTGCGCTTTTTCGTTTCGGCGTACACAAACGCGTGGAGTTGCGGCTGGAGTATTGTGGTATTCTGGAGATTAACGATCGTTCGGACACTCTTTCTGCTATCCCGGAAGGACCCGCTTATGTGCCTTCGCCTCTCAATATAGGTGCCAAAATTCTGCTTTGTGACCATCATGGCGGTTCACTTAACCAGAAGTGGATTCCGCGTACCGCCTTACTGCTCAATGTGGGAGTTCCGCTCAC
>JAFVHA010000142.1 GCA_017478035.1 Paludibacteraceae bacterium
AAAAAGGTCTTGGACGTAGCATTATCTCTCCCAATAAAGCTTCCGATTACATTAAGCCGATCGAAGAAGCTCAAAGTCAAGAGCTTCCTTTTGACGAAGATATAGATAAGTAATCTCGCTGCCACCGACAGCCTAAAAACGGTCGTCAGGTCTTAGACGTTAAATGGGGCGACATATTGAATTTCGCGTTTGCGGTTTATTTGGTTTCTTCGGAATGTAGGAAGTTCAAGAGAAACACCAACAATAAGTCAGCAAACGTCCATTTTTTATTATGTCAATTTCTACTTTCAATTATTGAATATTAAAACATTAAACATATGAATATCAGGTATTTGTTGGCAGCAATGTGCTGCGTGTTTTTAGTGGCTTGTCAGAAGAACGAGCCGGAACAAAAAACAGGTAATCAACCGGATTCCGAAATCGTCGGACAATTGAGTGATTTCTTCGGTGGCATTGGAGCCATCGTTGAAACCGCCACATTACAAGACGGATCGGTTGTAATGAAAGATGATAAAGGAAATACCATTACCAAAGACAAAGATGGTAATATAACGATTGTTACAAAGGACGGCGAAACCATATATATTGACAATTCTATCAAGGAAGACAAATCTGCTCCAAAGGACAAGTGGTTTCATTCGACATGGGATACAAATAGAAATGAGCCTGAACTGGCCGATTTAAAAGAACCGGTTCCGGCCTTTATAGGGCACTTGCAACAATTAGGATTTAATGTAGAACAGAACAAGATTTTCAAGGACTCCACGGTAGTCGAGCAAAAGAATAATACTGATTATACCATTCATTTTAATTATACTTCAGCCTCGCTTCTGACAAATGACACCATTGTCAAATATACTTATACTTATTCCGTTGAATATTTGAAGATAACGCTTTCTCCGGGAGAAATAGGAGACGGTGAAATACGCTACACACTCGTCATCACCGGTGGATATGCCGAGTTGTATGAACGCGCTTATCACTACAATAGTGAAACCGGACAATACGAGTATGATAGTGAGTGGAAAATAGACGAATTGGAGCGTTATTATGTGAACGAAGAGGATCATTCGTTCACTCTGTATCAAGGAAAAGAATATAAAAATATTCAAAGGGAAATAGTATCAGGACGCAAATATACCACTTGGTTTAATTATCGTCGTTTGAGTGACACACAATTGGCGGTTAGCAATAATTCTGCCTCTTATCTGTTGAACGAGAGCACAAGCAATAATAGACCGCTTCTGAAGGCGTATGATTTAGATGGACATTATCTGAAAACTTTTGAATTGGTTTCCTTGTAAGGCTCCGCACCCACATCCAGCCAATAACGGGGCATTTACGGGGCATTTACGGGGCAATCACGGAGGAAAACCAAAAGATCACCCAAACATGACCCAAGGATCACCCAAGGATGGAGACCCCAAAATGACAAAATAGTGCCTTATACTATATATATACATAGTATATATATACATTTTGTTGCTTTTTAGGTATTTTTACAAGCTAAAAGAATGTTTTTCCCATGACCAATCCAGTTTGAACTTTTTAACTGTTTTTATGAAAAATCGCCCCAAAAGAGCGATTTTTCTACTTTTATTTGCATATATGCAAATTATTTCGTACCTTTGCAGCGCTTTTTATGCGAACATGGGATTAGAACTAAAAATATACAGAATATATGGAATTTAAGTATGCACCGATGTTCCAACTCGGCAAGGACGAGACGGAATATTATCTGCTGACCAAGGACTATGTGTCTGTCAGCGAGTTTGAGGGTCACGAGATCTTGAAAATCCAGCCGGAGGCGCTGACGCTGATGGCTCAACAGGCTTTCCACGACGTTAGTTTTATGTTGCGCCGCTCGCACAACGAACAGGTGGCGAAGATTCTGCGCGACCCGGAGGCTTCGGCGAACGATAAATATGTAGCATTGACCTTCCTGCGCAATGCCGAAGTGGCTTGCAAAGGACAGCTGCCCCTCTGCCAAGATACCGGAACGGCGATTATTCATGGCGAGAAAGGACAGCAAGTGTGGACGGGCTTTGAGGATGAAGAAGCCCTCAGCAAAGGTGTTTTCAATACCTACACCGAGTGCAACCTGCGTTACTCGCAGAATGCGCCGCTGAACATGTACGACGAGGTGAATACCAAGTGCAACCTGCCGGCACAGATCGATTTGGAGGCTACGCACGGAATGGAGTACCGTTTCCTTTGCGTGACCAAAGGTGGCGGTAGTGCTAATAAGACTTATCTATATCAGGAGACGAAGGCGCGTATCCAGAACCCGGGCACGCTCATCCCGTTCCTCGTGGAGAAGATGAAGAGTCTTGGTACCGCTGCTTGTCCTCCGTACCACATTGCAATCGTCATTGGCGGTACGAGCGCAGAGAAGAACCTGCTGACGGTTAAGTTGGCTTCGACACACTATTATGACTCGCTGCCTACTAGGTGACGAGACAGGGCGTGCCTTCCGCGACATCGAACTGGAGAAACAACTTCTCCAAGAGGCCTACAAGATCGGTCTCGGTGCTCAGTTCGGCGGAAAATACATGGCGCATGACGTACGTGTCGTTCGTCTGCCGCGTCACGGTGCTTCGTGTCCGATCGGCCTTGGCGTTTCATGCTCTGCCGACCGTAACATCAAATGCAAAATCAACAAAGACGGTATCTGGATCGAGAAACTGGATAACAATCCTGCTTCGCTCATCCCCGCCGAACTCCGTCAAGCCGGTGAAGGCGATGCCGTCCGTATCGACCTCAACCAACCGATGAAAGATGTGTGTGCTATCCTTACCAAATATCCGATCGGCACACGTCTCTCGCTCAACGGTACCATCATCGTAGGCCGTGATATAGCTCACGCGAAGATCAAAGCGCGTCTCGATGCCGGCGAACCGATGCCCGAATATCTGAAGAACCATCCGATTTACTATGCAGGACCTGCCAAGACTCCTGCCGGCATGGCGTGTGGTTCGATGGGTCCGACGACGGCCGGCCGAATGGATCCGTACGTAGATGAGTTCCAGGATCACGGTGGTTCGCTCATCATGCTTGCCAAAGGCAACCGTTCTATCGATGTGACCAATGCGTGTCAGAAGCACGGCGGTTTCTATCTCGGTTCGATAGGTGGCCCTGCTGCCATCCTCGCGCAGAACAATATCAAGTCCATCGAGTGCGTGGAGTATCCGGAACTCGGTATGGAAGCCATCTGGAAAATCGAAGTGGAGAACTTCCCGGCGTTCATCCTGGTAGACGACAAGGGCAATGACTTCTTCAAAATGTTAAAGCCCTGTGCCGGCTGTACCATTTTGTGATGTATGATTTAAGATTTCAAATTTAAGATTTCAAATTTTGGCGAACAAGAGACATAAATATCGTTTTGCGATGCTGGACGACTTGACGCTGCGCGAAGTGTTCCACTTCCGCGTGAGTTTGTTGAGTGCCATCAGTATCATCACGATAGCGATAGTAACCCTGATTGTGTTGCTGTCTGTGCTTATTGTCTATACGCCGCTCCGTAATATCCTTCCGGGGTATAGTGCCAGTCTCCGTCAGCAGTTGATAGACGAGTCTGCCCGTGTGGATTCGCTGCAAGCGGACCTGACTATGCAACGGCAGTATCTGGACGTGATCAAGTTATTAACCGCAGGAGATATCCAAACGGACAGCGTGCAGAGTCTGGACTCGTTGCAACGTGTGGAGCGCGCACAGATTTTGGAGCAGCAGAGAAACGATTACACGGAATCTTTCAAGGCTCAATATGAGCAGAAAGAGCACGAACGGTTAATGCTCTTTGATAATGCGTCGAACAAGTCGGTATTGCAATTGTACCGCCCTGTTCGGGGGGTGATCACCGAGTCTGCCAACCCGGCCGAACGCAAATACGGAGTGAGTGTGCGTACGACAAAGAATGAGAATGTGCTGTCCATCATGCGCGGCCAGATTGTGCTGATAGAGCGTGCCGAAGATAACACCTTCTCCATCGTCTTGCAACATACGCCGTACCTGTCTATCTATCGTCGCGTCACCAAGCCGATGAAGACGCAAGGTATGCTGGTGGAAGGCGGTGAAGTAATCGGTGTGATGGACGGTGAGACAGAGTTGGAACTGGAGTTATGGGATGCCGGCGTGTTTGTGAACCCGGAAGAAGTGATAGCATGGTAGAAGATAGTCGAAAGTCGAATGTCGAAAGACAAAAGCAGTTGTGCATTCTCGGCTCAACGGGTTCGATAGGCACGCAGACCTTGGATGTCGTTCGTGCCTATCCGGAGCGATACAGTGTGTATGCGCTCTGCGCTCATCGCAGTGTGGACAAGCTCGTTGAGCAGGCTTTGGAGTTCAAGCCCGAAGTGGTCTGCATCGCGGACGAGAGTAAATATGAAGAACTCAGTCGTCAGCTGTCTGCTATCAGCTTTCAAGGGAAAGTGTGGGCCGGCCCTGATGCTATCGCTCAAGTAGTGACGATGCCGAGTATCGATGTGGTAGTTGCGGCGATGGTGGGTTACGCCGGTTTACGTCCGACGATAGAAGCTATCAAAGCAGGAAAGACAATCGCCTTGGCCAACAAAGAGACGCTTGTGGTAGCCGGTGAGATCATCTGCGACTTGGCGCTCAAACATCATACGCCTATTCTGCCGGTGGATAGCGAACACAGTGCCATCTTCCAGAGTCTGGTGGGCGAAGAGCAAAGTGAGATAGAGAAAATTCTTTTGACTGCCAGCGGAGGACCGTTCCGGACTTATTCCTTGGAGCAAATGCGTAGCGTGACGGCGGCTGATGCACTCAAACATCCGAATTGGGAGATGGGCGCGAAGATTACCATTGACAGCGCCTCTATGATGAACAAAGGCTTTGAGGTCATCGAAGCCAAATGGCTGTTCGGCGTGCCGGTGGAGAAGATACAAGTGCTCGTTCACCCGCAGTCGATTGTTCATTCGGCGGTGCAGTTTACAGATGGCGCCATCAAAGCACAACTCGGTGCACCGGATATGAGGCTTCCTATCCAGTATGCGCTGTCGTTCCCGGAGCGTCTGGCAAGTGATTTCCCGCGTGCAGACCTGTTTGCATTGAAGGACCTGACCTTCGAAGAACCCGACCTGGCGCGTTTCCCGAACTTGGGGCTTGCCTACGAAGCTGTTCGGCGCGGAGGAAACATCCCCTGTGTGCTCAACGCAGCCAATGAGGTGGCGAATCTGGCGTTCCGTGAAGGACGTTGCGGATTCCTCCAGATGAGCGAGATCATCAGTGATACGATGACCCGCGCCTCGTTCATCGCTAAACCCGCTTACGAGGACTACGTCGCCTCTGATAAAGAGGCACGCCGTCTTGCAGAGCAAATGGTAAATGGTAAATGACCAAATAGTAAATGACTTTATGATACAAGCAATCCAATTGATATTAGCGTTGTCCTTCCTCGTGCTGATACATGAGTTGGGGCATTTTACGTTTGCAAAGATTTTCCACGTGCGTGTGGAGAAGTTTTACCTGTTCTTCAACCCGTGGATCAGTATGTTCCGCATGAAGTATTTCGACGGCAAATGGCATTTCAAGTTTTTTGCTAAGAATGACGACGAAGAGTGGAACAAGCATGAAGAAACGACAGAGTGGGGTATCGGATGGTTGCCATTCGGCGGTTATTGTGCGATTGCCGGAATGGTGGATGAGACGCATTCGACGGATGACCTGGCCAAAGAACCACAGCCGTGGGAGTTTCGTTCCAAACCCGCTTGGCAACGTATGTTGATTATCCTCGGCGGTATATTGGTGAACTTCATCGGTGCCTTAGTCATCTTCATCATGCTCTTATGGCATTGGGGTTCGGACACCCTGCCGCTTAAGAACTTGCCGGACGGACTGTACTATTCGCAGATACTGTTGGATGAGGGTTTCCAACAGCAAGACCGGATACTGCTGGTCAACGGTGAAGAGCCGGAGACACTCTCCGATGCCGTGCAGGCCATCATCATCGAAGGAAAGAAAGAAGTGGTCGTTCTTCGTGGTGCAGATACCGTATCATTGACGCTTTCCGACGATCTCGGTACGCGTTATCTGGCGCAGCAGAATGAGTTCGACAAGGCGGAACGCGAGAAAGGGCGCGCCGATGACAACTATCAGAAACGTCGGTTCGTACTGGTGGCGGAGTGGATTCCTTTTGTGGTCGACTCCGTGCTTCCGGGCAACGCCGCTTATTTTGCAGGAATAGAGAAAGGGGACAGTATCGTGGCGATAGCCGGTGTTCCGACACCGTGTAATATCATGGTAACCGAAGAATTGCAACTGCATCCCTGTGACTCTATTTCCGTTGATTACTACCGTAACGGCGAATTGCAAACCACGCGTGCCTTCTTGGGCGACCAGTGTAAGTTAGGCATCATGCCCAAGTTGGATTTTCAGTTTGAGCACACGGAGTATAATTTCTTCCGGGCCATCCCTGCGGGTATTCGCCACGGATGGGATATTCTTGTGATGTACGTCAAACAGTTCCGTTTGATATTCACGAAAGAGGGCGCACAGTCCGTAGGCGGCTTCGGAGCGATGGGGAATATGTTCCCCTCGTATTGGAGCTGGTATGCGTTCTGGAACATGACAGCTTTCATCAGCATTGTGCTGGCGTTCATGAATTTCCTGCCGATTCCTGCTTTGGACGGCGGATATATACTGTTCCTGTTAGTGGAGATGATCACGCGTCGCAAACCAAGCGACAAGTTCCTCGAAAAGGCGAATGAGATCGGCTTCTGGCTGCTCATCGCACTCCTGATCTTTGCAAACGGAAATGATATAATACGCTTTTTCTTCTAAAATAAATGGTACATGGTAAATGATCAAATGGTAAATTATTTCGTTCACGAGTCGTCTTACGTTGACGAAGGTTGTCAGATCGGTAAGGGCACCAAGATATGGCATTTCAGTCATATCATGAAGGGCAGTGTCATTGGAGAGGACTGTAATATTGGTCAGAATGTGGTTGTCTCTCCGGAGGTGGTGTTAGGTCGTAACTGCAAGATACAAAACAACGTTTCCGTTTATACGGGCGTGCGTTGCGAGGATGATGTGTTCTTAGGTCCATCTATGGTCTTTACCAACGTGATCAACCCTCGTGCAGCGGTCTCGCGCAAGGATGAATACCGTCCCACAATCCTCAAACGTGGTGTTTCAGTGGGGGCGAATGCAACAATCGTTTGCGGTCATACACTTGGTGAGTACTGCCTGATAGGCGCAGGATCTGTCGTTACCAAAGACGTACCGGCTTATGCCTTGATGGTCGGTAATCCGGCTCGTCAAATAGGCTGGGTCAACAAACATGGCGATAAATGTGCCAGCCTTGAAGAAGCACAAAAATCATAAATCATCAATCAT
>JAFVHA010000143.1 GCA_017478035.1 Paludibacteraceae bacterium
CAATATACCGTATTATATCATCAAGCACTGCTAAAATGCACCTATTTTGCATTTTTTTGTAAAATAATTGCGAAAATATTTGCACATATCATAAAAAAGCAGTACCTTTGCACGCTTTTTTCAAAGAACGAAGTTCTCGGGGTTCCCGAAAATTTCAATTTTTTGGGAAAGCGTAGCATGACACGGAGCGTTATACAAGCGTGAAACGCGCAGTCACGCAAGTGTCAATGCAAGCTGCTCAATGGTGTAATGGTAGCACTACAGATTCTGGTTCTGTCTGTCTGGGTTCGAGTCCTGGTTGAGCAACAAAAAAAAGACATCCGAAAGGGTGTCTTTCTTATTTAAATATCATTCAGCATACGCCTTGTCTTGCAAAGCAAAGAGTTTAGCGGTAATATCTATTCTATCTGTTTCCATTGTAATCTTATTCTATTTGTTGTCCTAACTCGATGCCTTAAATACCTTTATGCTTTGTTATTCTGAATGTACAGCGCTCGCTTCCTCTGAGAATCGTATTCTCAATCCGAACATCGAATTGGCTGTCCGGTTCAAGTTGAGACAAGACATATAGAATGCTCTGTCGTGAGCACTCACACTGCTGCGGATGGTTTCTCAGCCCACATTTTACTTTAGGGCACGTACATTCCAAATAACTCAGTTCATAAATCTTTCCAGGCTCAATCACCCTACCCGTATAGGACTTGCTGTTGTACCCTTCCGTATAGATCCTGTCAAGATCCCCTTCATACTTGGCATATATTTGCTTATGTATCTGGAGAACATGATCTTTTACACATTCGATGGCTTCTTCTCTATAGCACATATAATAGTTTAGTATTTGATTATCCTAAATCTGCGAAGATGATCCAGTCAGGTGCGTGATAGGTCAACACGCCGATAGCGATGATAGCCAGCACGATGAGCACTATCCACAGAGGCCAGAGGCGTTGCACAACAGCACATGTGCGCCAGCGGTTAGCGAGGTGTACTGCGCCGACCATTGAAGCGATGTAGATGACGATATCCAGCACCATCAACTCATGGCGCACGAAACCCCAATAGCTGAAAAACGCGGCTACGATGAGTGGCATTACAGCCAATGCACCCAAGATAGGAGCGCCTATCTCGCGGATGTCACGATGTGAAAAGCACAGATAGATGCTAAGCAAAAGCATCGGGTAAAACACCATCTTCATGTGCGCCATCACACTTTCCGTCACGGGAAAGATATAGCCCAGAAAATGATTGAAGAACGGTACATGATGCACGAAGTGCATACTCGTTCCGAAAATGATTAGCAAGATCGTTGCTATGATTGTTTCTTTGCGGCTCATATCTTATCTCACTACTTTCGTGAATACAGGTGCTTGGCCGTCAACGACTAATACATGTACTTGCACTTCGTGCTTGGGCATTTCCGGTGCGCCTTCACGCGGAAGGTCTTCTGCCACAAACAAATACTCCTTTCCGTCATAACCGGCACGCGATGCCACCATCACAGCTTTGGCATGAAGCATTGGATAGCCGTCCACAGCAGCATCGAAGATAGCGGTCTCTGCTTCGCTTACAGGATGTTGTTCAGGGAACTCTGCCAACGGTTCCAATTCTCCTTCAAGGAATCCTCCGGCAATCAAGAACCGCTCTACTTCCTGCGGCACAGCCTGCAAGCGTGCGGCGCGTACACCATAACCCGGACGGATGTCTGCATTGGGCTGAACCTTGACCAAATCATTCATACTCGATTCCAGACCACCACTACCAAACGTGCAGAACGGCACAATCGTTTTGCCGCTCAGGTCGGTCTGCGTCAGGAACGTAGCCACTGGAGGTGCATAAGTTCCGAACCATACAGGGTAGCCGAGGAAGATGACATCATACTTTGCCAAATCAACCGTCAGCGGTTGGATGTCCGGTAGCACCTCTATCTCGCGCTCTTTCAAGCAGCGTTCAATTGTCGCTTGAAAATCTCCATCATATGGTTCAACAGCTTCAATCGTCGCGATGTCCGCACCAAGTCGATTAGCAATCTCCTCTGCCACCACTTTGGTGTTAGAGGTCTGCGAGTAATACAATACAAGCACCTTGGGTGCATCTTTCTTCTGTCCGCACGCCGCGAGCATCGTCGCAACCAGTGCAATAGTCATGAGTTTTTTCATGTTAATTATCTAAATTTTATATTCTCGTCATGTGGTAGCCCATACGCTTGAGTTGAACAGCGGCACCGAAGAGGTACAACTGATGCAAGCAAGCGACGTAGGCAAGGAACGCCTCTTTGGTGCCCGGTTCTATATCTTGATGCATCAACGTATTATGCACGCGTGAGGCACACTCGCTGACGAGTTCTTCAGTCGCTGCAAAGTCTTTGCTTTTGAGTTTGAGCATGTCTCTGCGGATATATTCGTCCATGGCATCGTAGCCGCGTTTGTCACGTATATACACATATAGGTCGTCTTTCGCAGCGTAGTACTGCCAGTCGTCATCCCACATCTTCGCCAATGCCATGCCGATATAGATCATCCACCCGAGCGATGCAAGCGGATAGTTCTGAAACTCACGCACTCCGTCGGGGATATACGCATTCGCAATCGCCTCCCATTTGTCCTCCACATCAGGACATTCCGGTAGCCGTTCATCAATCTCATTCACGCTCAGCAAGTACTGCTGTAAGTCGCCATGTATCTGTTCTTCAAATTTTTCCATTATATTGTCTTTTGGTAAGCTTATCTCAATAGTTTGCTTATCTGTTTGTCGGTTGCGTGCGGAAGGATGGTATGCAAGTGATCGGACATCAGCCGATACGATTCCTCCGGCGAGCAATCAACAAAACACGAGTCCTTGCCATAAAGCCGTTCTGGAGTAGTGAGTAACGACCATCCCCAACCGTATTCACGATTATGCTTGTCACGCGGATAGACGAAATCTTCCGTCACCACCCGCGTTGCCATCTGAAGGCGCGTCACATAGCCGTCGAACTTGCTCCGCATCTTCGGACCGGAGAAGCCACATGCCGCACGCAAGTCGCGGTTGATGATACTATCCTGTTCGCAGAGCGTCTGGTAGATGATACCTTCTATACTGCCGTCCTCCGGCATGTGATAGAGACTGCGGCGCCAGTTGCAGAAATGC
>JAFVHA010000144.1 GCA_017478035.1 Paludibacteraceae bacterium
ATCTGTTTCTCCTCTTTGCTTTCGACTTTCGACTTTTGACTTTCGACTTCGTCCTGGTGGATATATTCGAGCTCAGCCTCATTCACATGAGCGGACTCTTCCGGTTTGTCATAGACAAAGATCCAGATACCGGCCCAGATGAAGCCCAGCGCACCGATGATGATGAATGCCCATTCCCATCCCATCGCTTTCGCGAGCAGAGGGATAGTAGCCGGTGCTGCGAGCGCACCTACAGACGCACCTGCATTGAAGATAGAAGTAGCGAATGCACGGTCTTTCTTCGGGAAATACTCCGCGGTCACCTTGATAGCAGCCGGGAAGTTACCTGCCTCTCCCAGACCCAATACCAGACGGCAAGCCAAGAAAAGGAAGACCGAGATCATCGAGAAGTACATCGCCGCGGTAGCGCCTACCTGCAACGGACGCAGCCACTCCAACCAATCGGGCAGCGAAGCACCTCCATAAGTCAGGAACTGATACAACCCGCTACTTTGATGAGACAGGTCTCCCGCTGCGACCATTGCTTGCGCCGCATCAATACTCTCGATACCGGACAAGTATGCCGTTGCTACACCGCAGCCGGCATGCAGTACCGCACCCAACGACCATATAACGATCGCCCAGAGGTAACCTTTCTTCGTACCCATCCAGTCGATGAACTTACCGGCGAAGAGGCAGAAGATAGCGTAAGCGATGGAGAACACACCGGTGATTGTTCCGTAGTCGGAGTCGGTCCAGTGGAACTCAGGTTGAATGAACTCTTTGAAGGTCAAGGACAGCACTTGGCGGTCCATATAGTTGACCGTGGTGGCGAAGAAGAGCATCGCACACATGACCCAACGCCAGTTGGTCATCACGGTTTTCTTGATGTCACTCATAATACTTAATTATCAATTGTCAATTATCAATTATCAATTGACATTATTTCCGGCACGCGGAAATAATGTCGAAGCACTCTTTGCACTTGTCGGTAACGTACTTCCAGTCTCCGGCTTTTACTTTGTCGCTCGGGAAGAGTTTCGATCCCATACCTACACAGTAAACGCCTGCAGCGAACCATTTCTCCAGGTTCTCTTTCTCCGGAGCGACACCACCGGTAACCATGATCTTCGACCACGGCATCGGAGCCATCAGACCCTTTACGAGGTTCGGACCTACTACATCACCAGGGAACACTTTCGTAAAGTCGCAGCCTACTTCCTGAGCTGCACCGATTTCACTCGGTGTCAAGCAACCCGGACAATAGGTCACACAACGACGGTTGCAGACAACTGCGATATCCTTGTTGAACAAGGGACCTACCACGAAGTTAGCGCCTAACTGCAAGTACAGCGAAGCTGTCGGAGCGTCCACGACGCTACCGATACCGAGTGCCAATTCCGGGCACTCAACAGCTACCCACTTGCTCAGTTCGCCGAATACCTCGTGCGCGAAATCGCCACGGTTGGTGAACTCAAACGCACGCACGCCGCCTTCGTAACAAGCTTTAATTACGTTCTTGCAAACCTCCACATCCTTGTGGTAGAAAACAGGAACCATCGGTGCAGCCTTAATCTTGGCCATCACCTCAAACTTATCAAACTTTGCCATAATTTTAAGTACCAAAGGACAAAGTACCAAGTACTATTTTGTCTCCTTGGGTTCGTTAATAGATTTTCTTGTTGATACTATTGAACTTATTGTGATTTTAAGCAACTCAGTACACTCGTTAATTATATCCTGCATCCTTTCTGAAGGAAGCATTTCACACTCTTCTATCAAGGTTAACCAGTGTAATGTTTCATCCAATTCTTCCTCTACCATTTTTAATTTATTGATAAAGTCTTTCTCGGATTTGGCAATACAGGCAGCTCTATAATTCGCCGAAGGAGAAGTGCCGGAACGGACGATTTGACGAGCGATAGCCATAGCCGAAATGGTGTGTGGCATCACATCTACCATCTTTATTATACGGATGGCAAATTGTTTGTGTCGTTTCTGTAATTCAGTTTCCTGCATAGTTTTCCTTGGTCCTTAGTCCTTGGTACTTGGTCCTTAGTCCTTGGTACTTGGTACTTGGTACTTAGTCACTTAGTCACTTCAATTTATCTCTGTACACGTCCGTTTGCGTTACCACCTGCAAGGCTCAGAACCTCATCCTCGCTGACGAGGTTGTAGTCTCCGTTGATGGTGTGCTTCAATGCCGATGCTGCCACTGCGAACTCAAGCGCTGCACCTTGGTTGTCCGGATACTTGAGCATTCCGTGAATCAGACCGCCGGAGAAGCTGTCACCACCACCCACGCGGTCGATGATCGGGTTGATCTCATAGCGTTTGCTCTGATAGAACTCCTTACCGTTGTAGATCATCGCCTTCCAGCCGTTGAACGTAGCGCTGAAGCTCTCGCGCAGCGTCGAAACAACATACTTGAAACCGAACTCTTTCATCATCTGCTCGAAGATGCCCTTGTATCCCTCAGCGTTGGTCTCGCCGCCTTCTACATCTGCATCGGGCTTGAAGCCGAGGCACAGCTCTGCATCCTCTTCGTTACCGATACATACGTCAACGTACTTCATCAACGGACGCATGATCGAGATAGCTTTCTCGCTGGTCCACAGTTTCTTACGGAAGTTCAGGTCAACCGAAACGGTTACACCATGGCGCTTTGCAGCCTCGCAAGCCAGTTTGGTGATCTCAGCAGCCTTGTCCGAGATAGCCGGTGTGATACCCGACCAGTGGAACCATGCTGCACCTTCCATGATCTTGTCAAAGTCAAAATCCTTCGGATCAGCTTCCGCGATAGCGCTGTGAGCACGGTCATAAATGACCTTCGACGGACGCATCGAAGCACCTGTCTCGCAGTAATACAGACCCACGCGGTCACCACCACGAACGATGAAGTCATCCTTCACACCGTAACGACGCAGCGAGTTAACAGCAATCTGACCGATCTCATGTTTCGGCAGTTTTGTAACCAGATACGCCTCGTGACCGTAGTTGGCGCACGAGATAGCTACGTTAGCCTCACCACCACCGGGGATGATACGGAAGTGATCAGACTGAATGAAACGATCTTGTCCTTCCGGACTCAGGCGGAGCATAATCTCGCCCAATGTAATAATTTTAGCCATAGATCTAAAAATTAAATGATTTATATTGTGTTAATTGTTATTTGCTATTTTTCCGGGAATCCGCCGTGCATAATGTCTCTGATCCACATTCCCCTGCAAGCTATCCACTATATTCACCCACTTCGCTTTCATTTAATGTACATTATTTCAGCAATATTTTAGGCTCTGACCAGAAGAGATCTGCGTTTGTCGTAATAGTGTTGCCTCCTCCGATGTTAAACGGTTCAAAGCCTTTCGGGACAAGGACAATATAACTATTGCGGACAACATCTTCTTTATTCCATTCTTCCTGAAAATAGGACATTGTTCCCCAACATTGGAACCAATAGGTATCCTTTGCCAAATAAGCGTAGTAATAATTCATCTTGCTGCTGCCGTTCTTAAACTCGGGATACATAAGCATTTTCTTTCCACCCACATAGTGTTCTCTTATCTCTCTCAAAGACAGCAGATTACCTTGTTTGTCCGTCACATAATGTCCTCCCATATCGGTATCTAACATGACCCATTTTTGCTTTTCGGGGAGCCAAACTTCATTGACGACATGACAATCGTTATCATCTTTATCTTGCGGCAAACAAGTTACAAAACGTGCAGGAATATCGGCTGCTAACAACAACTCAAACATCAGAATACTATGCAAGCGACAATTGAAAGCCGGCTCTACATCCCTAGTGTATTCCCAAAGACCGATAGCATTCTTTTGCTCGGGCCATTTAGTCTGATTAGCGTGAGGGATATTGGTTGCAACAAAATTGCCAATTGCGAGCGCTTTTGTCCAAGTGTCATCGGACCCTGAATAAAGAGTGTCCAAACAGAAATATTCTTTGATTTTCTTTGCTTGCAAAGTGTCTTGAATGATAGTAAATGAGAAGTTTGCTGTGTCCGGTTCGAAACTTCCAGCCGCACGAAGAGTGTCTACGCGTTGCTCGTACAGACTATACAAACTATCAACAGAAATAGTAAAGTCATCCCTTTTTGCCCAGAATAGTATTATTGCCACAGAAGACAAAATGCCTATTATTGCAAAAAATCCTCTCAATATTGAATATAGTTTTCTCATTATCGAGTGTTGTTTTTATAGTTTTAGTTCTTCTGGTTTATTAAATTCACCACTACTTTGACCATGGTGTCTTTTTCTTCTGTGCGGCTCTCTGCAATCTGCAGCAGTACGTTCCAATATGGAACTAACTAATTCTCTATTTTTAACTATTGCATTTTTTGCAACGGTTGGTTTCAATGACTGTTTCCTTTCTAGAAACCGTCGGTACTTTTCTTGCTTGTCGCATAATTTGCGACTACCAAGGTCTCTCTTGTGGGTAACGCAAAATTTGCGTCTACCACGAATTCACTTCTTATTAACGTGTATAAAATGCACGTTTTTCTTGGTAGTTGCAAATTTTGCAACAACCACAATTTCACTTCCTATGTATTATGCAAAAAATGCATATTTCCAAAAACTTTTCCCACCTGCCGCTCCGTTTAGAAACGGCAGGCGAGGAAATAGTTCTTAGCCCTAAAGGGCACGATGATTTTAAATTAAAATTTAAAATACTGCTTTGCGTTGTTGTAGCAGATGTCTTCGACCATCTGTTGAACGCGGGCTTTCTCGTAGCCGGTGTACGGGATCATGCCGTTCTCGATGTCGTTGCCGAGGACGTTACAAAGCGTACGACGGAAGTATTCGTGACGCGGGTACGAGAGGAACGAACGGCTGTCGGTCAACATGCCGACGAGACGAGAAAGAAGACCGAGGTTCGAGAGCGCCATCATCTGCTTCTCCATGCCGTCTTTCTGATCGAGGAACCACCAGCCGGAACCGAACTGAATCTTACCCGGAACAGAACCATCTTGGAAGTTACCCAACATGGTAGCGATTACCTCGTTTGCACACGGGTTGAGGTTATAGAGGATGGTCTTTGCCAGATGTCCTTCGCTGTTCATCTCATCGAGGAAATGACTCATGGCTTTTGCCGTCGTGAACTCACCGATGGAGTCAAAGCCGGTGTCCGCACCGAGTTTGGCGAACATCTTGCTGTTGTTGTTACGGATAGCGCCGTAGTGGTACTGCTGCGTCCAACCGGAAGCGTAGTCCATCTCCGCCTGTGCATGCAGATACGCGTGCTTGTACTGACGAATCTCGTAAACGCTGAGCTCCTTGCCTGCAAGGGCTTTCTGGAAGATGGCGTTAATCTCTGCATCGGTGTACGGCTCATCGTAGAACTCTTCGATTCCGTGATCGGACAGACGGCAACCCATCGACTCAAAGAAGTCATGACGTTTCTGCAATGCAGCTACCAAATCAGCAAAATTGTTAATCTCCATACCTGCTACCGCAGCCAATTTCTCGATATAGGCTTTCCATGTAGCGGCTTCGATATTCATACCTGCATCGGGACGCCAGGTCGGCAACATGCGTACTTCGGCGGTCGGGTCTTCCTTGACCATCTTGTGCCATTCAAGGCTGTCAGCCGGGTCGTCAGTCGTACAAACGAGCTCTACGCCGTAATGCTTCATGAGTCCGCGCGGGCAGAACTTCGGATCGTTAGCAATGAGATCGTTGCACTTGTCATAGATAGCGCGTGCGGTCTCGGGGTTCAGACGCTCCTCGATGCCGAAAGCGGTCTTGAGCTCCAGATGAGTCCAGTGATAAAGCGGGTTGCGGAAGGTGTAAGGCACGGTCTCCGCCCATTTCTCGAACTTCTCCCAATCGGTGGTGTCCTTGCCTGTACAGAAACGCTCGTCCACACCATTGGAACGCATAGCACGCCATTTATAGTGGTCACCCATGAGCCAGATCTGTGCAATCGACTCAAAACGTTTGTTCTCCGCTACCATTTGCGGAATCAAGTGACAGTGATAATCGATAATCGGCATTTTAGCCGCATGATTGTGATACAACTCCTGCGCGGTCTCTGTTTGCAGCAGGAAATCTTTGTCCATGAAAGGCTTAATCATAATGGTATATTTTTTAGTTAAATGATTGTTTTTCGTGCAACAAAAGTATTCACATACTTTATCGGGTGCAAAGGTACGACTTTTTTTGCAAGTAAATGTGTAAAAATTGACGCAAATATTACACATAAAAGAAAAAAAGCGCCCGAAGACGCTTTTTGTTTCGAATATTTATTTGCGAATGGAGATAATCTCCCGTCGAACGACCATTTGCGGGTCTTTGGTCTGGTTGCGTGCGAGCCATTTGAGGAAAGCCTCGTGTGACAGTTGTCGCGGCATCTGTTCGTCCCGCCAGTTGGTGCCGGATTGGCGGTCGCTGGCCTTGGAGAAGGTGTTGGGTGAAAAGATGACGTAGAGTGCGTTTTGCTCGGACGAGCGTTCACAGTTGACGGTATATTCCTGCGCATCTTTGTCGTATTTCTCGGAGAAGAAGACATAGTCGCGATTGGCTTCGACGGCCTGACATCCTGTTTGCTGATGGGGATAGGGAAGGAGACAGAAGGCGTTTTGCTCTTCGTCCACGAGATAGACGCAAAGGGAGCCGGCGGCAGGAGAGGAGAATCGGAGGAAGAGGTCGTTACCGTCCCGGAAAGAGACGGGCGGGTCGATATCCTGCACATTGCGAACGAAGGTGTACCGGATATCGGTTTTCTCGGCGGTGTTGTTACGAGCGCGTCCTTCGACATGCACTTTGATGCGCCAGAAGCCGTCTTTGAAGGCAGCGGGTTCGAGCACTTGCTCTTTGAGGGTCTCTATCCACTCGCCGCGCACGGAGGTGCCGCCCAGGGAGAGGACATTGGTGCCGGAGGAGTTGGAGACAAACGTACTGGTCATGTTTGCGACGTCGAGCCCGAACTTCTCTTCGAGTGCTTTGAGTTTGGCTCGTTCGAAAGCCTTGCTCTGAACCTGTGCGGGCGTCTCGTTGGGGTTATCGGAGGTATATTCATAGGTCGCACGCACAGTGGAGATATCTGAGGCGAATGAACAAGGGACAAAGTATAATGTACAAAGAACAATGTACCATGTACGAAGGAGGGACTTTTTCATAGGGCTATTTGATTTTCCATTTCTGCCAACCTTCCGCTTCGGGCGAAGGATTGACGGTAGGCGTTTGTGACTTATGATTGATGACGACGGATCGTTGCTGTACCTTGGTGGTGACATAATCGGCGAGTTCGCCGAGGGTCGTATTGGCTTTGGTTTCCTGTAGTCCTTTCAAGAGATAATACGTGAACATGCCGTGTTGTTTTTCTTCATACGGGAAGGCTGTTTCGTCTCCGGTAGCAGCAGAGAGAGCGACCATCCGTCCCTTGGGAGCCGCCGCTTTGGCTTTGAGTGCCACGCCTCGTGCAGAAGCGAGCATGCCCTCTCCGCGTTGTGAGCCGGAGAAGCATGCGTCCATGAAGACAATGACGGACCGTGCGTTAGTCTGTCCGAGTTCCTGATAAAGCTGGGCGACCGAGTAGCACCCTTCGGTCTGAATACCGTCGGCATCCACAGGAAGGAGATACGCCGTCTTGGTAGCCTCATTAGGCAGTCCGTGTCCGGCATAATAGAAGATGATTTCTATATCACCTTTGTACGCTTCGGCGATGGTACGGATCTCTCTCATGCAGGATAAGAACTGTCCGAAGGTGGCATCTTCATAGAGCCGGATATTCGTCTGCGGAACCCCTAAGGCCTTGTTGCAGTACCGCTGCATGGTTTGTGCGTCGTGAAGGGCAAAAGGCACGGAGGCGATAGACTGATAATGCTCGTTACCGATGATGAAAGCGAACCTGTTGTCATGTGTCGTTTTGCTTTCCGGGATATTGATATCGACATCGGAAGCGCCGACAGAGATGGTGTTCTTCTCCACCTTCACTTTGTTTTTCTTACTGTTCCCTCCGGAAAGAGAGGCATAGTCGATATCGTCAAACTGCATGTTGATCTGCGTTTGCGCGTATTTGCGCTCGTCTTTATCCGAATACGAATAAACGATGCCGTTATGGGTGACAAAATCGACGGAACGAATGACCATCTCATCTCCGGCGATATCCATCTTGGGATTCTCCACGCGTACCGATTTCCAAGCATTGGCGAAATTGCGAGCCTCGTTATTCTCCCGAGGTACGGGAAGGACTATATCTCCGTAGGCGGACTTGATAAGGAAGACACGGTTCTCGGCATCATAGGGCTGTAATTGAAAATCATTGATGCGTATCTTCTTGGAGTTTTGAGCGATATATTTTTGCTTTGCTTCCTCCATGAGTTGCTGCACTTTCTCATTTCGGGTTTTCTCCGTGACACGTGTTTTATATTCATCCACGGTCTCAAACGGGTCTTTTTGCTGCCATTGTTGAATCTCCCGTTCGACATATGTCTGCGCGAAGGTACGGAAAGAGGAGGTCTTTGTATCGGCGGTTGCCGGTTGGGTGGTTGGAGTGGAGGGTACGTTCGCTGCTTTTGTGGCCGGCGAAGGAGTGCTTGCGGCCGTGGAGGTGTTGGACCGTCGCGCTGCAGGGATATCGGATGCGAGAAGCGTCAGTGCGGGAGTATTGGATGCACCGATCTCCGCCGCACCTAACAGTTTGAGTTTGGCATTCGTCTCCGCCAGTTGGTCATACCGGTCGGTATAGAGATAAGCGAGTGCCAAAGCAGTGAGATAGGTGGAGGACGTAGGGTCATTCATCGTCACTTGCTCCAGAACGGGAATAGCGCGCTCCAGATAGGTGGTAGCCATGGATTTGTCGACGGGATAATTCTTTACCGCGCAGTTGAACAGGTTAAGCCCGTAATGCTTGTGGAAATTCAGTGATTTCTGACTCTGCGCCAAGAATCCGTATACTCCGGCTGCCTGCTCATATTGCTGCAATCCTTCGAGGCATTGCCCTTTAAGAGAGAGCAGTTTGGTGTCTCCCTGTTTGTTTCCCAAAGCGCGCTCGACAAAGACAAGCGCCTCGTCGTACAAGCCGTTCTCTATGCGGGTGTTGATAGCCACAGCCAGCATGTTCTTATCGGTGGGGAACTCGGCGAGTCCCTGTTCGAGTGTGGCTTTCTGGTCGTCGCTGCGATGCAGATCACCGTAACACTGCGCGAGGAAGAAATAGACAATCGCCCGTTTGTCCGCTGCGTGGATATCGATGTAACGCTGCAGATAGATAGCGGCATTGGTGTAATCCTTCCGGTTATACAGGTTAGATGCCACAAAATAGGTCATCTTGGGGTATTGGTCGCTACGTTCCAGATGCATCTGCTCGAATTGCGGCATCATTGCCATATCGACATATGCTTTCGCAAAGGTCATGGCACTGCTGTTTTTCCCCTTTACGGAGAACTGGGCGGCATGGTACTGCAGTTGCGGGAAGAGTTGCAACATACGTTGTTGCGCCGCCTGATATTCGGGCGAGGAAGGTGAAGCCGTCTGGATAATAACGGACTGTTGGGAGAAATCCGAATACACCGTTGCGGCATCCGGTATTTGTGCCATAATCCCCGTTGCGAGGACGAGGCTGCATAAAAGAACAACTATGCGGTTCATATTATTCAAAAGCATCTACAAAGATAAACTTGATACCAATACGTCTGAATTCAGCTCCTCTCTCGCTGCTTACATTGATATGCGCCTCGTAATCGGTCTGCATGGAATGAAGCGCGGAAAGATGCTGCTCCGTATAATGTTTGACGCCCATAGCGCGTACAAAAGCGAGTTGCTGATTGCTCGTGATGCCCGTCTCACGGCTTACGGAGATGGTGGACAGTTCATTTCCGGAATATACCAACGCTTCATCATAGGCTCCGTATTCCTCCGCGTAAGCGATACGGCGTGTGATCGGAGCGGCGTCGGCTGAACCCGTTACGCGAATCTGCACTTTCTTGCCCGGACGGATATATTGCTTGAACTCATTCTCAAACGCATTTTGTACAATGCGCAGCATAGCCAAAGCCGATTCGGACTGCTCGATGATATATTTGCCCGGTCCGAAATCCTCGACGGCCGAGAACTCGGGCTCCACGTCGTAATGGAACTCTACGGCATAGTTCATTATCTTGTTGCCATCCGCATCGGTGGAGGCTTCCACTTTGGTCTTCACGTCAATATGGGTGTGCTCGGAGATGAGCGATGCCTGCTTGGCTTCCTGCATTACTTCTTCGCGAATCTCCTGCAGTTTGACTTCCTCCATCGAGGATTGCTGAATGAGGTCGAGCGGAACGAAATTATCATCGGCGAAGAGGTAATCCAACGACTGTTTCTCCATGTTGTCGAACACGTATGTTTTTCCGCTTTCCGTATTGGTGACCTCGGTGTACAGTAACTCGAACTGGTCATCCTGGGTAACTCCATAGACCGAGTTTTTGAACTCCAGGTTCTCGGGTTTGGAGAATTCTGCGATATCTTCCTGCGGCACTTCAAGGAATATCTCGGGCATGTTGTCAAAACTGATCTCGAGGATATTCTGCTCTTGATTGTAGCTGCCGAGTGAGACTTGTGCTTGTTCCACCAATTCGCCGGCCATCTGGGTAGCTACTTCGTTCTCAAACTTCGCATATTGCAGTGCCCGCGTTTCCTCATTCACACGCAGATGATAATCCTCCAGACTCTCGCCGGGCATTTGTTTGAGCCAGTCATCCATTTTCTCCTCCACTTCGGAAAGGATCATGTGCTGATAGTCCGGCACCAGATTTTCCAGAGCGTGAAAGACGAAATTATTGCCGTTATTATAAATGAGGTGCACACCCCCTTCCACGGGTTGGGCAAATCCCAAATGGCACACATGTCCTTCGGGTGCCTCAATGACTTGCCGGTCCTTGTCGGGGTTCTTCATGTTGAGCACGGTGATGCGTTCCGTAGAAGTGATGATGGCGATATATTTGCCTTCGGGGTGGAAGAAGGCCTCGGAAGCATTGCCAAGGTCATCATAGGTCTCGGTTAACGCAAACGACCGGGTCTCGTACATGTTGAGTTGTCCGTTATCCGTGAGCACCGCCATCTTGTCATTATCCGGCGAGAAGATGACGTAATTGATCTTATGCTCCATTTCCAGCACTTTGCGTACGCGTCCCGCCTCCATATTATACACATAGAGCAGATTATCGTCGGCTACTGCCACGAAATAATTATTGGCACTGACGGCCATTTGCGAAGGTGCAATAGCAATCGGGATGGTCTTTTCCAGGTGCCAGTCGGCGGTACTGAATATCTGAATCTGCCGTCCGGCATCGGCGATGCATAACTGCTTGGCGTTCGCCGAGAAAGTGATGGCAGTCGGTTCGTCCTGCAGGCGGAAGACATGTTTGACGTTGCCGTACAGATAGGAATAGACAGCCACTTCGTTTTTCTTGCCTTTGAGGTAAAGCGCCGCAAAGGTGGTGGAGGCCGGACTGATCTGCATATCCCGTACCACACCCGGTGAACAGAACTTGCTGGAGTTGATGTTCAGGATGTCTTTGCCGTGGTACCAGGCGAGGGCAAAATTACGATTGTCCCAACCCTCCGGGCGGTTGTTCACCCGCATCACGCGGTCATTCTGCGCGCATATATTACTTGCGGACAGCAGCACGACCAGTGCCGTCCAATATAGTCTGCGAATCATAGGTATTTGTTGTTTTGGTAGATATATCGATGGTTTTGCTCATCCTTGCCGGTACTGCGGTGGAGGTGGAAGTACGGGTCATCTTCACGCTGGTATAAACATGCGAATTACCCTTTTCTTCTTTGCTGTCTGCATCGCGATAGGAGAAAATAAATCCGTTGGCATAATGTCCATATTGGTCATCGCCTTCCGAAGCCGCGAACTGGAAACTACTGGTACCGGTTTTCTTCAACCAGATTTCACCGAGTCCGTTACGACCGCCATCCTCGATATAATAGGCATATTTATCGGTCGCGTTGTAATAACTTGGCATAAACTGAGCATAACAAGTGACACCGTCATACGTAAAGGTTTGCTTCGGGAAATACCAACTGCTTTCAAAACGAATCACCTGACGTCCCTTGTCAAAAATACCCACTGCGCGGAAATAGGTCTTATCATTCCATCCATATGCCATCACCGTGTCCAAGTTGTCAATGACTATTTTCACATTCGTCCAAGACACGGTCTTGCTCTCCCACGGGGAGTAAGCACTTGCCGTGAAGGTGCCGGTAAAATCATTGACTGTCAGCGAACCGCCAGGCTCGGATTTGGTGGTAAACGAACGTGTTTCTCCGTAGTAAACCGTTCCCTCTGTATTGATGGCATATGCGCGCACGGAATAGGTCGTAGTGGGTGTTAGATTACGCCATGTACCGGCGTAAACGGTGTACTTGCCGGCGCGTTTTTGCAGATAATTATCGAGGGTCGGTACTTTTCCGCCGGCATTCAGTAGCAGACCGCTCTCTTTCAACGTACAAGCCGTAACCGTTACAGAAGCTTTCGTGCGGGCGGTACAGGAAGTGATAGAGCCGGTTTCCTTGGTCACCACCGTAATGCTTGGAGCCTGATTGCTCGTACGGAACGTGCCGGCATCGCTGTATAGCGAACCGGAATAGCGTGAGAACTTGCTCAGGCGCACGCGGTAGTAATAATCCGTTGCGGGTTCCAGATCATGCACCCGATAGGAGATAACATGTCCGGCGTCGGCATTTAAGTCGATCGTATCCGCTTCCGCTTCCTGTTTGTCGCTGAAATTGGCGTCGGTGGACCATTCAAAGAAGAACCGGGCTTTCTCGTTCTGGTTCATATTACTTACCAGTTCACCGCGGAGAAGGGCGGAATTGGACGTGACGGACATCACCTCCGATACCTGTACTACCGGTAATGCGTCGGCTACCTGTTTGTCTTGGGTCTCACACCCGCATAACACCATCGCGCATACGGCGACTATGACATATATATGCTTTTTCATTATTGGTTCCTCCTCTTGCAATCAAATATTCCACCTATTCCTATTTTTATTACGTGCGCGCATGACACATCTTCCATCGGATGCCCCAACCCGAGCATCACCTCGTATCCGGCGGATATGGCGAACCCCTTGATGTCCCCCATCAAACCGACCTCCGCACAGAGACTGTGGAACGGCGAGAGGTCATTCTCCGGATGACCGTTGGATTTGGCGAGCCATAGATGGTTGTTCGTCTCGTACGTAACGCTCTTGTATCCGTATCCGGCGCCTATATAGGTGTATAAAGGCACACCTCCGAGGCGCGCCATGAAGCCGGTCGTGGCCGAGAGTAACTGGTCGCTCCGTTTGCCGGAATAGAACGGGGTCTCCGCATAGGGATACTCCGACAGATGTACCTGCATGTTCTTGTCAACAATACTTTTGTGCCGGTAATGAAACCCGAATCCCATCATGGCGTTGAAATACCATCCGAAGCGCTTGACAACGCCTATTGTAAAACCGACGGCAGGCGAAAACGGGAAAGCGGTCTGACCGTTAGCCAGAATGAACATTTTCCATTCATCGGAGGCGCTTCCTTTCTTGTTGCGCAGGACAACCTGCATGTCGGGCTTGGCTTTGGCTTTGGATGAATAGAAACCCAGTAAGGCGATTTGGATCTCCGTGCCTTCGGTCACGTTCAGTTGGAACGAACCGTTCATGTCGGTCGTGGCGGTGAGGCCGGAGACAGGATCCTGTACCACCACCCCCATCAGCGGTGTACCCGAATCGTCCACTACAACACCTTTAATCTGTCCCAAGACAGGAATAGTGAGCAGTGTAACTGTAAGTAGAAGGATAAATTTTCTCATAATGTATAGTGTTAAAACCTTTGCGGCTGCAAAGGTAGTAATAATTTTTGATATATGCAAGAAAAAAGCGCCCGAAGACGCTTTTTTCATTAAATTGCCGGCGCTTAGCCTTGCGGATGCGCGGCGTCGTAGGTGGCCATCTCGAGGCTCCACAGATACGATTTCATGGTCTTTTTGCCGCCCGGTTGGTCTTTCTGGGCGTTGAACGCAATCTGATCCTGGGTGATCTGGGTGAGATCCTGCGCACGGTTTGCTACTGCGGTAGCTACGGCTGAGAAGCGTGCCCGACGTGCGCGTTCTTGGGCATCCGGCACCGTGGAGCGTTTGTAGCGGTCGGCG
>JAFVHA010000145.1 GCA_017478035.1 Paludibacteraceae bacterium
TAGCCATGGGCGTGACGTTGTTCTTGGGAGTGCGGTACGGGACATTCCTGACGACGATCAGTCTGTACGGATGGTTAGGCTGCGCTTATCTGTTCATCCAGTGGATGTGGTTTCTATGGCTTATTCGCCGTTATCAGCAAATGCTTGAAGTGCGCTGAGGATAGTCAGCACTTTTCCTTTCTCCATCACGGAACCGATCCGCATTTTCTCTTCGCAGACATCCGCGAAGGGTGTGTCTTGCAATAGATGCCGATGGTTGGTATAGTAGGCTTGGAGCGTGCGGAGGAGTTGCGGGTTCTGCTGGATCCATGTGTCATAAGGGTGCATGGAATATTCGCTGAGACGGTAGGCATCGTAGATATGCAGCCGTTTGAGCAGGGACATGACGATGCGTTTGGGAACGTCCCGCAGCGGGATATTACGTCCGGCGACAGTCACCATCCTGTGCCGGTGACCGATCAGTTCATGTTTATGGTGCCACTTTGCCGCATCCGGATGGCAGGTGAGGATCCAGCGGTCGTAGAAGAAATAGTTTCGGCGCCGGATGGTAGGTACATGCAGCACATAATCGAGTACATCCACGTCGCAGAAAGGCGAGTAACTCTCCGTGAAATGCTGCAGTACGAGCGGCGAACCCAGACTGTTGCCGTTAAAGCCCTGGGTGTATATACGCGCCATCTCGTGGGCGTTGTCGGTTTCGGTGGCGAAGATATTATCCCCGTTGATGCCGGTCAGGATGACACCCGCGGAGGACCAGTCCTGCAGGCTCGCGAAATGATAGATCTCCACGGGGCACATGTAATTAACCAGCCATTCCGTGGCATGACACACCCCTTCGACATCCGTTATGTAGTCTCCGCCGTCCAAGGGCATGAACTGCCATTTGTTGCCTAAGGTGCGGCTTATCTCACGCGGCAAGAGATGGTCATAATGGCCGGTCTGGGAGTAGGTATAATTGGTGATGGGTTGCTGCGTCATCTGCCGCGCAATCCATTGGCTCATTCGGCTGTCCAGACCACCGCTGAGGGGATAAAAATGGCGTAGTTTCTCTTCTTCGTTTTTGCGGATTACCCGTTGTACCGCTTGTTTGAAAAGCGCGTCCGTCCGGGCCACCATCTGCGCCTCGTCATAGGGGTAGGGAGTGTTATCAAACCGGTGATAGTCATATATTTCCATCTGCTGTCCGCGGATACGCAGGTACTGCCCCGCCGTGAGGCGATAAATGCCTTTCAGGAACGTGGAGTTATCTTCGGAACAGCCGTTGTCGAGTATGTTTTGCGCGAAGGAGGTATTGAAGGTGTGGAGGTTCAACGCATGTGCAAGCACCTCGAGGTCGCTCGCAAAAAAGAACCCTTCCTCCGTTTGGGAATAGAAAAGCATTTTGGAGCCGACATGGTCATTGAAGAGCAGGAGGGTGTCCATCGTTTGGTCGTACAGAAGACCGGCAAACGACCCGCGCCAAGCGTCCCAAAAAACCGTTTCGCCCTGCCGGTAACGGCTGATTGCTTTGCTTGGCTGGTCGGCCTCGAAAAGGACTCCTTCGGTAGCTAAAAAACAACCGTTTTCGGAATGGAAATACTTGTCGTTCAGGAACTTGGAAAGCGTGACCTGCGTCAGATGCAGGGAATGGTTTTCCTGCGTGCGCCGGACGAGAGACGGGTCTTTGAAAGTCGTCAAGTCCCATGGTATTGCTTTACCGTATGAACCGAAAAAACCGTGCATCAGAGTGTCAGAATTTGTTCGTAAACATGCTTGAATTGTGCACCCACTTCGGCGAATGAGTATTGCGCACCGTACTGACGGATCGTCCCGCGGTCGTATTCATGACAGTGGTCCAACATCGTGTTCAAAGCCTTCGTCAGCCGGCTTTCGTCTCCGGGTGGCACCAAGATGCCGCATTGTTCGTTGACCATTTCAGGAATTCCGCCTACATTAGTGGAGACCACCGGCACTCCTTTCGCCAGGCTCTCGGAGATAACGACCGGCGCGTTTTCATAGTTGGAATTGAGCACAAATATATCCGCCTTGTCGAAGGCTTGTGCCACTTCGAGGGGTGTCAGTTCTCCCGTCCATTCTACCCGTCCTGCCGGAAGAGTTAGCGTCTCGGCATACGCACGCACTTCGGCGTAGTCAACACCCGTTCCGACCAGTACCAGTCTCCAGTCCTGACGCTGCCCGGAGAGTTCTTGGGCAGCGCGGAGAAGCCCTTTCACATTCTTCGCCCGCTCGTCAAAACAGCTGATATGCAAGAGGGTTTTCGGAGTGTTCTGAGTATTCTGATTATTCTGAGTATTCGGAGTTTTCCGGAAGAAGAAATCATCCACCACATTACGGGTCTTGATCCACCGGGCATTCTTCATTCCGCATGCTCTCATGGCTTGCGCATGGCGTTCGCTTACGGTCATGAGTGTGGCGGCTTTTCCTGCGATGAGGGCGTAGAGTCTCCTTTTGAAAGCCGGCATGCGGAGGAACTGACCGTTCTCGGGCAGATAACCGCTCCAGTGCTCAATGATCACATAGGGGATTCCGTACCGTTTTTTGAGCCAAAGGGCCAGGAGTCCTTGTTTCTGAATGACGTTTAGTTGGACGGCATCCGGCATCCATCCTTCGCGTCGCAGAGCCTTCCATTGTTGCCATGTATCCGACCATCCCTGCGAATGAATGACGCGCACCTCGATACCTTGCGCACGAACGGCCTCTACGTGTTTTTGCACGAAGAGA
>JAFVHA010000064.1 GCA_017478035.1 Paludibacteraceae bacterium
CTCCTGTATCTCCACCGGTATCGGTACCGATAACTGCGATATCGTCATGAATGAGATTGACGCGCTCGCGAATATCGATTTCGCTACCCGCACCGAGAAAGAGAACAAACGTTGCCTGGATATCGTGCGTATCGGTACCTGCGGCGGCATGCAGGAGGATATTCCTCTGGGCACGTTCCTCGTAAGCCAGAAATCCATCGGTTTCGACGGCGTGTTGGCTTTCTATCACGATCGTGACAAGATTGCGGATGTAGGTTTTGAGAAAGCCTTCGTGGACTTCGTCGGCTATCCGAAGAAAGCCGCTGTGCCTTATGTAGTGGCAGCTAACCCTGAACTGGTGGACCGTATCGCACGCGACGACATGATGCGTGGTTGCACGATTGCCGCCAACGGTTTCTATGGTCCGCAAGGCCGTGTACTGCGTGTGGATCTCGCTGTGCCCGATATCAATGAGAAGATCACCGACTTCCGCTACGAAGGACAGCGTATCACCAACTATGAGATGGAGGGATCATGCATTGCCGGTCTGGCACTTCATATGGGCCACCGCGCCATGACGGTTTGCTGCGTGATTGCGCAACGTAAGATTGAAGCAGCGAACACCGATTACAAGCCGCGTATCAAAGAACTCGTAAAAACCGTATTAGAGAGGATTTGATATACTTCACTATGAGAAAAATCTTTTCGGTTTTCGCAGCCATGCTGCTTTGCCTGCCTTCGATGCAGGGAGCTATCAAAGTGCACACAATCGGCGATTCGACGATGGCGGAGTACGATGAGAGCACAACAGACAAACGCGGATGGGGTATGTACCTCGGTTCGTTCTTCGATCCCGCGTTTGTCACAGTGAACAACCGTGGTAAGTCCGGAGCAGACACCCGTGGCTTCTACAGCGGAGCCGCTTATTGGCCTTCCGTCAAGACCCAGATGAGTGCCGGCGACTACCTCATTATTCAGTTTGCCCACAACGATGAAGGAACTGTGACCTACGGTATGGACAACCTGGAGTACGCTGCGTATTGTGAAGCGAACAGCCTCCCCGCTCCTTCCGATGCACGCGGTACGAATCCGCAGACTACCTATCGCGAGATGTTAGGCAAGTTCATCGATGAGGCGCGCGAAATGGGCGTTACGCCGATCTTGGTCGCTCCTATATGCCGCGCGTATTTCCAAGGGAATGACATCCGCCGTAATGGTCAGCACGACCTTGGCGATAAGTTCTCCAAGATCGAGAATGGTGTCCTCTATGAGAACCAAAGCCTGCCGGCGGGAGACTCCACGATGAGTTACGTACACGCCATGCGCGAAGTGGGCAAAGCGAAAAACGTACCCTTCATCAACCTCACCGAGGCTACCCGCCAACTCTATCTCTCATACGGCGAGGCGCAGTGTCTGGCTCTGCTCTTCTGCACCGGTGACAAGACGCATACCAACGCTATGGGAGGCAACCTCGTAGCACGTACTGCCGCCCAAATGCTCAAGAACGCAGGTATCCTCGCGGATCACATCAATATCCCGACCGACATTACCGCCAACCCGGCTTCGATTGCTATCGGCGAGACCTATTGCTCTGTGCCCCAGAACAAAGAGTTCCTCCTCACCGGTTACGGTCTCGAACCCGCTGCCGGTACCGTCAGCCTGCGCGCTACGGCGAACCTGCTCATCTCGCTTGACAAAGAGAACTACGCTTCTACCGCTGAGGCTTCGTACGACGGAGGATCGATGTTCCAGAAAGTGTTTGTCCGCGCTAACTATGCTACCGGAGGCGAGCATCTCGACACGGTGTATGCTACCTCGGGCGACTATATGCTGGCTATTCCGGTGAGTGCTACGGCTGTCTCCTTGGACGGCGGAGCTGCCGTTTCCGCTACTTGGGCGATCAACGCCAAACCGGTTCCCGCTCCCGTTGTGGAAGGACCAATCAGCGCCGAGTTCACGATGAGCCAGATGGCGTGCATCGATTATAATGCAGCCAAGAATTACTTCGTCGATGGCGATCAGACCGACATCGTGCTCGCGCGTTTCCATAACTCCGCCGATGGGTCCGCACGTACCCCCTGGCCCGCAGGTGAGATTGATGAGAACGCCAACCGGTACCTCGATTTCGCCATTACTGCGCCGGTTGCCATGGACGTTCGTATCACCCGTTTCGCAATGGAAATCGCTTCGGATGGTACCTCTACCATGTGCTACCACCTCAATACCGGCTTCGGAGATGAGTTCACAGACGTGACCACGATCGCGGAGAGACGCAATATGACATCCCGCGTGATTGAGCACGTGGAGCTGACACCGACGATCACCATACCTGCCGGCGAGACACTACACGTACGCATACTCCCCTGGCATGATTACGGTGAAGTGAAAGACAGTAAATACATCGGCCTCCGTAACGTCAGCATCGAGGGTATGGCGTTCGACCCCTCCATGGATGGCATGGAGGAGGTACAAACTGAAAAAATACAATGCACCAAAATCCTCCGAGACGGACAACTCTATCTGATGTACAAAGGAAAGATATACAACCTACAAGGGTCACGTGTAGAGTAAGGAGGCTCTGATAGCCGTGTGAATGAAAAAAAGTGCCCCGCAAGGCACTTTTTTCTTGCATATCTCAAAAAAAAGTTGTACCTTTGCACGCAAATTAATTGGAATCTATGAAAAAATTAACCCTTTGTACTCTGTGCTTTGTCACTTTGTCACTTATGTTTTCGGCATGCCGCAAACAAGAAAAATCATTTCAATACAACGTGGATAAGTTTTATGATCTGGAAATACTCCGATACGATGTACCGGAGTTCGATTCGTTGAGTCTGCAGCAGAAATCGCTTTTGTATTGCTTGAGCGAGGCGGCTTTGTGGGGACGCGACATCCTCTTCGACCAGAACGGACGGTATAACCTCCGTATCCGCCGTGCCTGCGAGGACCTGTATATCAATTATCCGTACGATAAGAATACCGATGAGTTCGCAGCCTTTGAGCGTTACCTCAAACGCGTTTGGTTCTCCAACGGCATTCACCATCATTATTCGGAAGACAAGTTCCTGCCGGAGTTTTCGCAAGAGTGGTTTATGACCGCTTGTGAGAAGGCAGGGGTGGAGTACGATGCCGCTATTCTGCCAGTGATGTTCGATCCGGCTGTTATGCCGAAACGCACGACTGC
>JAFVHA010000146.1 GCA_017478035.1 Paludibacteraceae bacterium
CCGGGTATCTACCGCACCGACAAATGGGGTATCCGCACGGAGAACCTGATTACCGTCATTCCGGCCGAACAGACCCAAGCGACAACGACTGAAGACCAGTGGTTGACCTTCGAGCACCTCACCCTCTGTTTCTATGACACTTCGCTTATCGAGATGTCGCTCATGACAGCCAAAGAGATCGAATGGCTCAACGCCTATCACGCCCGTGTCTATAAAGAAACCGCTCCGCTGCTCAACGCAGACGAAGCGGCTTACCTGGCTCGCAAATGTGCGGCGATAGAGCTCTGATTACTCTTCCTCTATCTTAATACCTTGCAAGTTGTATACCTTTCCGTTCTTGCGGATGTACATCTGTCCGTTGCGGAAGAACTTGCAAGGCCGGTTATCTGCAGCATCGGCATTATCCAATGCCCATGGTGTTTGTTGTACGGCTTTCACAGTCAGATGGAGCGTATAGACAGAGTCACATCCGTGGATCGTGTTATAAATCACGACCAAAGTGGTGTCTCCTGCCGGCAGTTTGCTCAAGTCAACACCTTGCCACTCCTCTTCAGTACCCTCATCGATCGTTTTGCTGAAACTTATATCGTACTTGTTCGCAGCCAGTACCCACAACTCAACAATCGAGTCTCCTCCGAACTGATTCGGGGTGCTCAACGTCACAGTGAACGGGGTCTTGCCCGGTTTGTAGTACGGTACGCCGTCATAGTAAGCGGTGTCTCCTTTTCCGCAGATATAGATCGAATCTACCCCATAAGTAGCCGGCGGCAGTACTTTCAACTGCATCGTATAAACGGAGTCGCAACCCGACATGGTCGGATAAACTTTCGTCAATACAGTATCGCCTACCGGAATCTGACTCAAATCAATACCGCGCCATTCTTCTGTTGCACCAACGTAAATCACCTGTGCTTCGTCTTCGATTGCATAGCCGGGATATACGGTCAGCGTCAATGCATAGACAGAGTCCGTTCCATACTGCGACTGCAGTGAGTCATAGAGGATAAACGTACCTGCTTCATCGGTAGGCAAGGTCTTGCCACGCCATGTATTCTCTTCATGCTGACAAGCGGTTGCCTCTTCCTCAATGAGATACGGAATTGCTTTCACGGTAATCGCTAATGCATAGATAGAGTCACACCCGTTCTGGCTCTTCAGCGAATCATAAAGGGTATAGGTTCCGGGATCCAAAAGACCGTATTCTTTCTCGCGCCATGCAAGATTCTCATCCATGTGGATAGTCGTATCTTTCAAAATCAGATAACCCGGCATCACTACAGCTGCAAAGGTGACAATCGAGTCTCCTCCGTAGATATTCTTCTCCGGTACCAATACGGTTTCCACCACTGCTGTAGTGTACCATTTACCGGCAAATTCTACAGAATCACCATCACAGAAGGATGCGTTGTACTCGCCATAAGTGACAGGAGGTAGCACATTCAGATGAAGTGCATGCACAGAGTCGCAACCTGTGATAGCCGTATAACGAACAACGAGCGTGGTGTCACCAACAGGCAGTACGCTCAGATCAATTTCTTGCCATGTACCGGCATCTCCTTGGTGTATCGTATCCTTCTCTTCCATCAGATAAACGGGATTAACCTTCAGCGAGAGACAAATGATCGAATCCCCCCCGTACACATTCGGAATAGTATCAAAGTACAGGTTCGTCTCGGTTAATCCTTCGAAATGATCGTCGGTATAGCTATCGCCTTCGCAGATTACTGCGCTGTATTCGGAGCGAGTAACAGCCGGGAAGATAGTGATCGTGCGCACCACGGGTTCTGCAGCCGCATAGACGTTATTACCAGCCTGCGACACGGTGACTGTCACCGTTCCTTCGCCCAAGATATTCAATGCGCCATCTGCATAAGTAAGAATATGCTCGGGCACAAACATATACGTGGGTTCCAGTCCTGATGACACCTCTGCTACAGGAATCGTATCGGACGAGAGAACGGTTGGCTCTGGTTCCCAAGTAATGGTCTGCTGCAATGGACGTCCGGCACCGATGACGGATACGGTGACGGTAGAGACCCCGTCTGTCAGGGTAATGACCGCACCGTAGTTCTTACTCTCTTTAGGGGTAAAATACACCTTAACGGCATAGTTGTCTATCTTACCGAGCGTGCCTCCGGAAGCGGCCGTTGCCGTTCCGTTCGCGGATGCACAGGCATTAGCACCTACGGAGTACTTCATCTCATCGGTGTTCTCCGGAGAACCGATATGGAAGATCTCGGGATCCGAACTACGCACCGTGATATCTCCAGCCGAGAGGAACGAACGCAAAGCGATGGTGTAGGATTCCGAGGTAGTCAGTACGTCCTGTTCTCCAAAATCATACGAGGAGGTGGTGGAACCGTAGTCACCCGATGCCAGCAATATATGCTTCGCCAAAGGGATATCCAGATGATAGACGATGACCTTATGGGTAGGCAGACCTTCACGGCTGAACTTGATCCAGTTGATATTCCGGTTCACGGTAAATGACTCAGTGGTGTTACTGTTCTTGCCGGTATTCTCAGCAAGCGAGCCGACCTGAGTGGTATTATCTCCATTGTTCGACGATACCAACACCTTGGTGTCAATTTTTCGGGCAACACCTATCCAATCAAGCCATTCGTAACGCCATTGGACATTCAGTATTCCGGCAGTAGGTGCAAACACACCACCCGTTTCGTAGTCGCCCTGCGTGTTCATCACGTGCTCACTCTCATCGTAGAGCGAGTACCACGTTCCGTTTTTATACGTCTGCGCGTATGAAACGGAGAACAGGAGACCGAAAAGAAAAATAAATAGTTTTCTCATTGTGATTCTATCTTATTTTACACGAACACCGGCAGCGTTGAACCATACATCGCCGCGGCGGATAAATAGTTGACCGTTCAGCAGCACTTTCTGTGCTTTGTCATCAGACTGCTTAATGATCTCCAGTCCATCCTCAATCGGGCCGAGATCGCGGGTGTCACTGTCAGAAAACTCCACACGGTAGAGTTGGTATGCACCCGACTGCGCGAAATCGTCTGCGATAACATATATGTGAATGCACTTGTGAATAGCGTCAAAGGCAATAAATGACTGCGCGGTTTGTCCGTCCGCGGCAGCGATATACCTTGCACAACTATCGCAATAATTCTCTTCAACAGACGCTATGTGCTGACTGAATGACAGCGCATTGGCGTCAATGGAGAAGGAAGTCAGTGCATTATTGTAAATCAGTTCTACATCGTCCAGATATACAGAGTCAAGCACATAAACAGGCTTCATACTGGTACCTTTGTTATAGGATGAACCACCGCCCGGTATCTGGTTGGTGGTAAAGGTCGTCAGGATATATGCCGGCTCGCCTGCAATGCCTGTGTAATCGAAGGGCACAGCGATGCGCTGCCATCCCATATCTGCCGTAGCGGCATAGTTGATTGCTGCGGATGCTACTTTGACTGCGGAATAATCATCTGCCTCAGGATCCTGATAGCGGGCATTCGTGGTGATGATGGTGCTCATTCGTGCTTTGTTCACATCGTTAGCGGGGTTCTTGTCTGCCGGCTGGTATTTAGCCCAGAAGACAATCGAGTCAGGACGGCCATGGAAAGCCGTAGTGAAACCGTTGTTGGATGGGTCGGAGAAGTTATAGTTGTCAGCAGGCGCGTCTGCTGTCGTTGAACCGGCATTGATCTGACCGTTGGTACAGTTACCGTTGGCTTTCACGCCAAGCAACAGATCAGACGAGAGCATAGCACTCTGTTTGCCCTCTGAACCCGGGCGTACCTGCGTAGAAGCGATGAACTGGTACGTGTTCTCCGTAACATAATCCTTTTTTGATCCGGTAGCTGTTCCGAACGAATGCCATCCTTGGGGTTCGTTACTTACCCAGGCCCCTTCGAAACCGCTATTAGGAAGCACATAGTTGTTGCTGCGGGCTGCTTTACCGGCGAAGAGAACATAAATCGGTTCAGGAAGAGATTTGGGTGCCTCAATAGAAAGCAACACCATTGCCTCTGTATGCGAAACGATTGAGTTATATACATCGTCACCATCTTGCAAACCGTTCAGTACAGTGATACTTGCACGCTCATTGATAGAGTCCAAATAGAGTGTGGCATTCTCCAGCGTCAGCTGACCCGCCTCGCTCATATGGATATTCGGCAGAACAATATTGCCCAATTTGCCTTTTGTTCCATACGTGAAATCCGGAAGAACGAACGTAAGTGTGTTTTCCACTACACCCGGAATCAGGTATACTGATTTGTTCGGATAGTTCTTTCCGCCGATATTCAAATCGCCGTCAAACTGACCACAGACATCTTTGACCGTTATGGCCGTTACTTGTGCCGAAATCATCAATCCGGCAACTAAAACAGTAAAAATCTTTTTCATCTTTTTGTTGTTTAAATAATTAATTATTGTATTTTGTTTCCTAATACGTCATATACACTTTCGTCCTTGCGGATGATATACATTCGTCCGTTATATACCACTTTGCGGGCAACGCGTTTCTCCGAACGAGCATTCGGAATTCCGGTTTCGATCGGTTTAGGCTCTACCGTCAGGTGGAGTACCCTCGTGGAATCGCAATACTCCTCAGACCAATATTCCGCCTTCAGCGTAGTAGATCCTACCGGGAACTGACTGAGGTTGTAATACTCCCATGTGCGCTCTTCGCCCACAACTATCGTCATTTCTTCCTCAATGAGGAAGGACGGGAATACTGTGATAGTTAGATGCACGATAGAGTCTCCGCCATAGATATTGGGTTCGGAGATACGTATTTCGCCCACAAACGACTCTCGGTATTCTACGCCGTCGAAGACTATGAACTCTCCCTCGCAGCACTCATTGCTGTAACTGCCGTATGTGATAGGAATGTCGGATACATACAAACGTAGCAGGTAGATGGAGTCACAACCGAATTGGCTGGTCAGCGAATCATAAATCAGATACGGCTCTTCGCGTTTCGGCAGATCTTGAATCGTCTTGCTGCGCCATTCCAGGTTCGCTTCGTTGACGTATTTCTCCTCGGTAAACAGATAAACGGGGTGAACGCTCAGCGTAAGTTCATAGATGGAGTCTTGGCCATATAACGACTTCAGCGAATCGTATAGTACATATACGCCTTCGTTCGCGGTAGGCAACGTCTTGCCATGCCACGTAATCTCTTCGTTCACACAGGCACTCAACGATTCATTGTACAGATATCCGATCGAATGAACTGTAAGTTTCAGCATATAGATTGAGTCGCAACCGGATTGGGTCTTCAGCGAATCAGCAAAGGTATATACGCCCGGGGTGAGATTCCCATAGGTATGGTTGCGCCAGCTATATACCTCGTCCATCTGGATCGCATCTTCCTGGAGATAAGCATACGTGGGCAGTACGGTTAGCGTCAACTGATAGACGGAATCCATGCCATATACCGATTTCAGCGAGTCATATACCATGAATGTACCTGCTTCATGGGTATTCAGCGTTTTATGATGCCATTCACTCTCTTCGTTCTGACAAACGGCAATGCTCTCTTCGTACCAATAGCCAATCGACTGAACGGTCAGCTTCAAGGTATAGACAGAGTCGCAACCGGATTGGGTCTTCAGCGAATCGGCAAAAGTGTGTACGCCCGGAGTGAGGCTCTCATAGGTATGATTGCGCCAAGTGTACGACTCGTCCATCTTGATTGCCGCCAAAGTGGGGAATGTATACGTCTTGTTAACCACCAGTGTCAGCGTGATCAGCGAATCGCCACCTTGCGTATTCGGGATAGAGGTGTGATATTCACCCGACTGGGTCAGGTTCTGGAACAGGTGATCCGAATAGGGTTCGTTGTCGCAAGTCTCGGCAGAATAGGAATACACGGTATTCTTGATTGGTTCCGCCATCTGCAAAGTATATAAGGAATACGCGCGCGCCTGAGAATAGTTATTCGCTACTACATAGACATAGACACGATAGTTGGCCGCATCGTAGCCGATGAAAGTTTTGGCTGCCTTGGCGTTGGTTGTCGCTGCGAAGGTATATGCGCTGTCGCTATATACTTGCGCGGTCTGCGCCCGTCCGTTCGAGAACGATACAGGAGTCCCGTTCATCTTCAACGATGTCAGACTGTGGTTATAAATCATCTCCGCATCATCGAGGTAGATACGGTCAGGATGAACAGTCTTGTTGAGAAAAGATCCGGTCGAATAGGTTGTACCTCCACCCGGTGTCTGGTTGGTGGTAAAGGTGACTAACACATATGCCACCGAAGCAGGGTCAAGGGAAGAGTAAACGAAAGGTACCGTCAAACGCTGCCATCCCATGTCTGCCGTAGCGGAATAATTGATGGTTGCTTCTGCAACCTTCACGCTGGAATAATTGCTTGCTTCCGGATCCTGATAGCGCGCATTAGTCGTGATGACCGTGTGCATACGTGCCTTGTTCTCTGTATTGGAAGGCTTCTGATCGGCTGGGATATATTTCGCCCAGAACACTATCGAATCCGGATTACCTGCGAACGGTGTGTTGTAGCCGTTGCTGGACGGATCGGAGAAATTATAGTTATTAGCCGGGTCATTGGCAGTCGTCGAACCCGCGTTGATGCGGCCGTTGGTACAGTTACCGTTAGCCTTGACACCGGCGATAAGGTCAGAGGCAATCATCAGGCTTCGGGTGCCCGGGGAGCCAGGACGCGTTTCTGTGGACTGCTTAAACTGGTCTTCACCACCTGCCATACTCGCCAAGACACCCGTTGCAGAAGGGAATGAATGCCAACCGGTCAGTTCGCTGTTTGACCAATTTCCTTCGAAACCGCCGTTGGTAATGGCATAGTTGTCTTTGGTCTTCTCCCCGGCAAAAAGGACAAAGATCGGTTCGGGTAACGACGGAGCAGCAATAGACAAGAGAACCTGCGCCTCGTCAGCGGAGATAACCGAGTTATAGGTCGTACCGCCGTCTTCCATTCCGTTCACCACGTTAATGGTAGCACGTTCCTTGATAGCCGGAAGATACAGCGTAGCTTCCTCCAACGTTAACTGACCGTTCGCTGCCATCGGGATATTGACTAATACGATATTGCCTAACGAGGCAGCGCCGAACTTGAAGTCCGGCAGCACGAATGTAATCACATTGTTCTCCGTGCCTGGAAGGATATATACCTCCTTGTTCGGATACATCTGTCCGCCGATATTCAGCGTTCCTTTGAACGTACCGGCAGCTTCATCCACTGTAACCGCTGAAACACTCAGCGATACCAGCATAAAAATAGCAGTAAATATTTTTTTCATAAGCCTTAATCTTTCTACTTTATACTTTCTTCTTTCTACTTTGAGCGAAGCGGTCTTTCTACTTAAAAATTCAGATTCATACGGCAAACGAACGTGCGGGGAGAAGCGAGCGCCATCGGGCGGAAACTGTACTCGGCATTGAGCAGGTTGTTTACCAGAAATTGTATCTCAGCGTGCTCTTTGAAGCGAACCGCAACACGCAGGTCCATCGTGAAGACACCTTTGTTATGCTCCATCCAGTAGTCATGTAGCGAAACACCGTCTTCGTAACCGAAGATGAACTTACGGGCGTAATCCATCAAGTCAGGTTCTGCTTTTTCACGCTCATCCACCATCAGATAATCCACCGCTAACATCTTGCTGCGATACGCCAGATTCGTTCCGATAGAGAACCACTTGTAGTTATAGTCTATCGTTGCTTTGAACGAATGTTTATTCCGGTATTTGAGATATTTGGAGTCGTTGGATTTGTTCTTCATCTGCAGCGGATCCGTGTAGCCCTTCTCCTCCTCGATACGTTTTTCGTTATCCATATCCTCCGGCTCGGTGAAGGTATAACCGATGGTGTACATCAGGTTCATATCCTTGTTGATATCCACCTTGCCTGCCGTGCTGACTTCTGCACCGTAGATTCGGGCGTGACCCACATTCACAAACTGCGCACCGATTCCGATACCCGCATTACTCAGCGACTTGGTGTTCTTGAAATCTTCAACCATCGTCATCGCTTCGTCAAGGACGTCATTAATGGAGTTGATCATCGAATAATCCGAATTACGGAACAAACCGAACTGATACTCTATCATATCATGGTACTCGGTGTAGAAACCGGCGATATCCAGCGTTCCGGTAATCGGACCGAACTTATAGAGTTGCTTGTATCCCAATTCGGCATTGTAGCCTCGCTCGGGTTTGATGGAATGATTCGGATAAACGCCTACGCCACCGATATCCTTACGCGCGAATTTCTCCGTGATCGACGGGTTACGATAGCCCTGACCGAAACTGGCGCGCAGGAAACCCGCCTTGTAAATCTCCCAGTTCAGACCGGCGCGGACTACCGGACGTACAGGACATACCCAGTCACCGATCTTGATGTTCGCCTCCTTGAGATCATTATCCATGCGGTAGTACTCAAAACGCACACCCGCGCTCAACGACAGACGGTTTACGATACGGTGGTCGTATTGCAGATAAGCGGCTAGATTATCCGTATGGTGAGTTCCTGTGATATTGGCGGTATTGGTGATATGACTCCAGTTGATACCCGTCGTCAAACGCACACCGGAAGTCCATGACTTGGCGAACTGATAATCAACATAACCGTTGTAGGTCAACTCGGGTTTCGTTGGCGCATCGTCCGCTAACAATGACATCGCATAAGCGGCTGCGTCTTGAAGCTCTGCTACCGTTCCGGTATAACCTAAACCGTTCTGAACAAAATCAACTCCATGAGTAATGACATCCAGATAGTCTACTTCAGATCCTTTAATAATGTTTCTAATGTCTTTATATATCGGTAGAAATTCCGTCCCATATGTATCTATAATGGCATCCAAAATACTACTTCCTTTTCCTATCTTCTCTACCATACCTCCGATTTTCTCCAGATCAAAACTCGTGGCTCCCCATTTGGCAAGATCCTCGGTACTGATACGATCCGAAGGAGTTGTCAGGTTGTCCGACGTCATATAGAAACGGGTACGCAGCTTATGCGAGATACCCTTCTCCGCATCGTCATAGTTGAGGAAGGGATCAATATTGAAATTATGCTCCTTGCGCCCCATGTTCGTCAGCGGAGAGGGATGGATCGGATCTTTCGGGCTGCGCCAGATGAAGAAATCACCGTACTGGTTCGCCACATAATTGAGATTGAATCCCATGGTCATGTATTCGTTTTCGGGCATCGGCATATGATAGGTCATGTTGCCGCCCAAACGCACACGGTCGTTAAAACTCTGCTTACGATAACCTTCATCTTTAAATCCGCTGATAGCTGCCGATACATCAAAATTACCGATACGACGGGCGTGGGAAGCCTCTGCTCCATAATATAAAGGCAGGCGCGCGCCCGTGTACTTGTAATCCTTATAATTGTCATAGACACCTACGTAACCGCTCACCTTCGTCTGGGGATCCAGCCCGGGACGCTGCGTACGCACGTTGATCACGCCATTCAGCGCGGACGAGCCGTAAAGCACGGAGGAAGCTCCTTTGATCACCTCTACCTGCGCCACGTTTTCCAACGGCACGTTGTTCCAGTTGATTTCACCGGTCTTCGGGTTAAGAATTGTCATCTCGTCCATCAGCACCTGGCAACGCGACCCGACACTGTACGTCCAGCCGCCGCCGCCTCGGATACTCGGCTGTTTGTCTATAATCTCCACACCCGGCAGAGTCTGCAATGTTGCCGACAGATCCATAGGAGCCTGACTCCGTAACATCTGAGGTTTCAACACCTCCATTGAGACCGTCACATCCGTCTGACGCTGCTCGAAACGACCGGCTGTAACGACCACATCCTCCAGCAGTTCGTTATGCGGCAGCAGGTTCACATTCAGCTTGGTCGTCACCGGGGTCACAATGAACGTCTCCGAGTCGTAACCCACATACGAAAAACACAGCTGGACTGCTTTCTTGGTGTCCAGCGTAATCGAATACCGGCCATCGACATCTGTTACCGTTCCTACGGTCGGATCATTAAAATCATAAACTGTAACACCGATCAGAGGCTCACGCGTCTGGAAGTCGGTTACAATACCAGATACTTCGGTAAGAGTAGATTTCTGCGCGAATAATGGGCACAGAATGGCCACAAAAAAAATAGTGATTGTTTGTCTGAAAATGTTTTGCATTTCTCTTTTTTGTACTTTAACGAATACGTCATTTCAAAATCGAGCGCAAAGGTACTGCTTTTTTTCGACATGCCCAATATCTATTTTTAATAAAAAGGGGTCATTTTTTCAAATTTTGTAAATAACCTTAATAATCGTATATTATTTCGTACAAAATAACACCTGTTTTTTGTAAATAAAATAAAAAAAAGCACCTGCGTTCCCGCAGGTGCCCTTTCTCTGATCTCTACTTAAAGAAGCTCGACAGAGCGATTCACAAACTTCGCCAGTGCTTCGCCTTTCAACTGACCACTTGCCAGCAACGCGATGTCAATGAGTTGTTTGAGGCGCTCGTCTTCGTTCGCCAAAGAATAGACCGTTTTAACGACGGTCTCTTTCTTTCCGTCTTTCTCGACCTCCTCTTGTACCTCTTCGCTCGTTTCCTTGCCTATCAGTTCCTGAATAATCGGATGGTTAGTGTTCACGACTATATTGTAACTATCCGGCATCTGGCCGTAGAACGACATTCCTTGTTGATGAGCAGACATCTCTTTCATTCGGCGCATAAACTCGTTCTGAGTCAGGAAGACAGGTAGTGCGTCAGCTGCAGCTGCTTCGCAGGTTACATAGTAACGCAGTTTGTCGGCATCACTCGGCAGCAATCCTTCAAACGCCTTCCGCAATCCTTCTTTCTGCTCGTCTGAATACGTATCTTTCGCCGTCTCTTCTTTCTTGATCAGGTTCTCAATCGTGTCACTGTCCACACGCACAAAACGCAGTTTCTCATGTTTCTGCTCAGCCTGACTCATCACATGTACGTCCAACTCGCCGTCCTGCAGCAGCACGTCGTAGCCCTTGGCTTTCGCGCGCTCGATAAAAGTATAATGTGCGTCGGGATCGTTGGTGTACAGCAATACCATATTCCCGTCTTTATCGACTTGCTTCTCACGCACGCTGTCCATATACTCGTCCAGCGTCGAGTACTTGCCGTCCAGGTTCTTGTACAGCGCAAAACCCGTCGCCTTCTCGTAGAACTTCTCATCAGTCAGCATGCCGAACTGGATGAACATCTTGATGTCGTCCCATTTCTTGGCAAACTCGTCCTTGTCGGCTTTGTACAACTCTGCCAACTTGTCAGCCACTTTCTTGGTAATATAGCCACTGATTTTCTTCACGTTATTATCACTCTGCAGGTAACTGCGGCTCACGTTCAACGGAATATCCGGACTGTCAATCACGCCGTGTAACAGCGTCAGATACTCCGGCACGATGTTCTCCACCTCGTCCGTCACATACACCTGATTGCAATACAACTGAATCTTGTTGCGATGTACGTCCAGATTGCTCTTGATCTTCGGGAAGTACAGGATACCCGTCAGGTTGAACGGATAATCGACATTCAGGTGAATATGGAACAGCGGTTCGTCCATCTGCATCGGATAAAGCTCATGGTAGAACTTGTCATAATCTTCATCCTTCAGCTCCGACGGCTTGCGTGTCCAGGCTGGGTTAATATCATTGATGATATTCTCCTCGTCCAATTCAACCTCCTTGCCCTCTTTCCACTCTTTCTTCTTACCGAAAGCAATCTCCACCGGCAGGAACTTGCAGTATTTCTTCAACAGTCCTTCGATGGTCGCATCTTCCAGATACTGCGAAAACTCATCGTCGATATGCAGCACGATATCGGTGCCTCGCTCGGCTTTGATGGTCTCTTCCATCGTGTATTCCGGCGTTCCCTCGCACGACCAGTGAACCGCTTTCGCATCTTCTTTATAACTCTGACTGAAAATCTCCACTTTCTTGCTTACCATGAACGACGAGTAGAAACCGAGACCGAAATGACCGATGATGGCTTCCGCTTTGTCCTTGTACTGGTTCAGGAACTCCTCTGCACCCGAGAACGCAATCTGGTTGATGAACTTATCCACCTCTTCAGCCGTCATGCCGATGCCGTGGTCGCTCACCGTCAGTGTCTTTTTCTTTTTATCTATAGTAACGCGCACACGCGTGTCACCTAAATCACCCTTCACCTCGCCTACCGACGAAAGTGTTTTCAGTTTGCTCGTGGCATCAACGGCATTGGAGATCAACTCTCTCAAGAAGATCTCATGGTCGGAATACAAAAATTTCTTAATGACGGGGAATATATTATCTGATGTTACCCCAATATTACCTTTACTCATATGCTATAAATTTATAAATTCCATCATTTCATCATTGAGCTCGCATCGCGAGCGCTCATTTCATCATTCTCAAATCCCGTGCCAAGGCCTTTTTTCTGCCAAAATGGCAGTTTTATTTGCAGTACCTTCGACCTCCTCCCCCATTTGAATGGGGTCCCCTTCGAAAGTATGTCCGCGTCCTGCATCTTAAAAGCAAACTTTCGCATTTTTTTGCCGGGCACTCCTATCGTCGCTGTCAGATTAAGGAATGCCTTCGTCCCCGACGTATAGGTATATGCCCCTTCGCTTTGCGAACAAATAGCATGTACTCACTCAAAAACGTTCTTTTGCGGATGGGGAACGCAAAAGCACGAGTACGGGGCAGTACGTTTTTTGAGGAGTAGCATGCGCTATCGGCATCGCTTTTTCGAGGGGCATATACGCTATCCGCATGGTTTTAAGGCATTCCTTAATCGCAGAATTCTATTCTGCCCCGCAAAAAAATGCGCAAAAACTTGCATATGTGCAATTTTTGTAGTACCTTTGTCGCCGTTTTTACGGCGAGACGAAAAAATGAATGAGTTTTTAGAGAAAGAAGAAGCGATACTGAAAATGCTCAAAACCGTCTTTGACCCCGAGATTCCGGTGAACGTGTACGACCTCGGCCTCATCTACGGCATCGAACTCAAAGACGACGGAGTGTGCGACATCACCATGACGCTC
>JAFVHA010000147.1 GCA_017478035.1 Paludibacteraceae bacterium
AATCATAAATCATCAATCATCAATCATCAATGATACAGCGAATACAAACTCTTTATTTATTGGCCGTTGTGGCTCTTGGAATAGCCCTTTTATGGCTACCGGTGGTGCAATTGGTGACTCCTGCCGAGACGGAATTGCAGGTATGGGAATTAAGTGCTTTGGGCGGTGCTCCATTGCAGGGCCTTTGGGGACTGACGCTCACTACGGCTTTGATCCCACTGTTGGCATTGGTGGATATCTTTTTATTCAAGAAACGGTTGGTACAAGCCCGTTTGAATATATTCACGGTCTTTCTGTGTCTCGGCTATTACGGCGTGCTCGCTATTTATATTTGGCAGGCCAAACTGGCGTTAGGCACCGAATGGCATATCCTTCCCTGGGCTTCGTTCCCGCTCGTTTGTTTAGTATTAATCATGATGGCTACGCGCAGAATCCTCAAAGATGAGGCTTTGGTGCGCGCAGCGGATAGAATACGATAGTTATGATTTTCTTGGACGATTTGCAAAAACTTGCTTTAGCTGCCGCGACGCAAGAGCAGCAAAAACTTACTCCCGATTCCGTGCGGCAAGGTGCGCGGCATATGATTGAATATGCCCGAACCGATCCCGAAGGCTTTTGGCAGATATTCGTGGAAAAAGTCACTCAATTCGGTCTCAAAGTGCTGGCAGCGTTACTGATTTTTATTGTCGGTATCTTCCTGATCCGATGGGCTAAGAATGCGCTCAAGCATATGTTTCAGCGTCGTAAAACCGAACCGACGATTGCATCGTTTGTCACTTCACTCGTGTCAATCTCGTTAACCATTCTGCTGATAGTTATCTCCATTAGCACGCTTGGTGTGGATACCACATCCCTGGCGGCATTGCTTGCGGCAGGAGGTTTGGCTGTCGGAATGGCGCTTTCCGGAACGGTGCAGAACTTCGCCGGCGGTATCATGCTGCTTGCCTTCAAACCTTTCAAAGCCGGTGATTTTATCGAGGCACAAGGGGTAACGGGTAGAGTGGTGGAAGTGAATATCACAGCCACGAAAGTACTGACTCCGGACAACAGGGTGGTTATATTGCCGAACGGAGCCCTTTCGAACGGAACTATCAATAATTACAACGGCCGTCCCTTGCGTCGTGTGGAATGGTTGGTCAGCGTTTCTTACGGTGTGGATGCTGCCAAGTGCAAGGAAGCTATTATTGCTATTCTGCAAAGCGATGAGCGTGTGCTCAAAGAGGATACGGATATGAAGAAGTTATACAAAGAACTCAATATTTCTTCTTATCAATTGTCTACCGTCAACTATCGCATGGATGCTATCCCGGCTCCGTTTGCGGCACTCAAATCGCTTAATGAGAACGATATCACCTTCGTGGTTCGTGCATGGGTGCGTGCTGCCGATTACTGGGATGTGTTCTTCGCCTTGCAAGAACGCTTCTATACCGAACTACCGCCGCAAGGCTTCACTTTCGCCTATCCGCATGTTGATGTCACAATGCTGAATAGCTAACCATTGAACGTTTTACAATAAAATGGATATTTTATTGGGTAAAACATTACCGGAACTGCAAGAGATTGCCTTGAGCGTCGGATTGCCTAAGTTCGCAGGCAAGCAACTGGCGGAATGGTTGTACGTGCGTCGTGTGAAGTCGTTTGACGAGATGACCAATATCTCCATCAAAGGCCGTGCGGCGCTGAATGAGAACTATTCTATCGGCAGGTACAATCCGGTTAAAGAGGCGGTGAGCCAGGATGGTACGCGCAAATATCTGTTTGAAATACAAGGTGACAAAGTACACAGTACAAAAGGAACGCAATGTGTAGAATCGGTTTATATCCCGGAAGATGACCGGGCCACGTTATGCGTCTCCACACAAGCCGGCTGTAAGATGGGATGCCGTTTCTGCATGACCGGCACCCTCGGTTTTCACGGTCATCTGAGTGCCGCCGACATCCTCAACCAGATATTTGAGATAGATGCCTTGGTAGCATCATTCCATCATTACAACAATTCATCATTGACCAACGTCGTCTTTATGGGCGAAGGCGAGCCGATGGATAATTTGGATCAGGTCTTGCGGGCACTGGAAATCCTGACGGCGGATTATGGCTGTGGATGGTCTCCGAAGCGTATTACCGTATCAACGGTAGGCATTCCGGCCATGAAGCGCTTTCTGGATGAGAGTGAGTGCCATCTGGCCGTTTCCTTGCATAATCCGTTCCCTGCCGAGCGCGCAGAAATCATGCCGGCTGAGAAAATGTACTCCATAACGGAGGTAGTGGAGCTTCTCAAACAATACGACTGGAGTCATCAGCGACGCGTCAGTTTTGAGTATATCTGTTGGCACGGACAAAACGATACTCCGCGTCATGCCAAAGAATTGCTGCGCTTGCTCAAAGGTCTCACCTGTAGAATCAATCTGATTCGTTTTCATGAGGGCGTAGAAGAGGTGGCGAAGAAATCTTCGAATCTTCCAACTTTCCATTCTTCCAATGAACAGACCATGACGTGGTTCCGGGACTATCTGACAGAAAAAGGCCTCACCACTACGATTCGTCGTTCGCGTGGTGAGGATATACTTGCCGCATGTGGCATGTTGGTGAACTCGCTAACTTCCTGATTCCCTTACTCTACAGCATCTTGCTGAGTTGCTCGTAGTATTTGGGCGAAACCGGAACCGGTTGGCTGTCATGCACATCCAGTTCGGCTTGAATAAATCCTTCTTTGTCACGTCGAAGCACTTTTACATGGCGTGGGTTGACGAAATAGGACCGCTGACAACGGATAATGCCGTGCTTCTCCATCAGTTCCTCTATGCCTCTCATGGATTGACGTAGAGAGTATTCTTTCTGCTTTTCGCCCTCCATATAATGAATGGAGATATAATTCTCTTGCGCTTCGATATACAGAAGTACGTCATGCGCAATGACGAGTTTGAGTCGGCCTGTACTGTCTGTAAACCGTACCAGATTCTCTTCCGCTATGTTTTCTTCGTCCGGACGAATAAGTGCCATCAGGATGGCAAAGATGATATAAGGGTTCGAAACGACAGCGAATGACAGCCGCAGACATTCTCCTAAAGCGGGGAAATAGCCGTAGGTGCCATATATCAGGGCCATATAAAGCGCTGCGAAGCAAGAGAAAATGAAGATCTCTCCAAAAGACCAGATTACGTATTGCCACCAACTGATCCGCCATTTTTTACCGACAGCCATCATCCCTACGCGTGAAGGAATTGCTACGGCAATCAGAATGCTGGTGAGCATCAGCGTATTGAAGATGGTCCCCAAACCGGCTTCCAGAAAACTGTCAATCCATGAACTGTCATAGATTAGGATAAATCCCAAGAAAAACACCGGAATGGCGAATATATGCAGCAAAACAGTCGTTACTGACAATAGTGATGCGGGTATTTTATGCATAATTTGGTCTCCTTTTTTAATGTGACGAAATAAAAATTCTTCAAATTTCGTCCCTATATACGTATTTTAGTCGTTATTTGGCTTTTTTAGTCACTTTTTTTTGTCACTAATCACATTTATTTGCAGGCCTGCCCGAAAAGCAGTAATTTTGCGTCAAATTTTAAATCTCTTTGTTATGGACAAGACATTTATCATTCAACCGGAGAGCGGTTTACAATTTGACTGGAACGCAATTGCAATGAATCCAAGCGGCCATCACGAGCCTAAAATGGATCTGGTTGCTTACAAAGCACAATATATTAACAAGATCGCGCAAGCACGCGCACGCGGTTTCGAGCCGGTATTGGTCAGTCTGCCTATCATGGATGAGAACCGTTACTTCGCGTATATAACGCGTGGTATGGGTGTTCAGGAACGCAGGAACGTTCTCTATTGGTTAGGTGGTCAAACCGAACGTTTGCGTAATATTCACGCGTTGTATAACTTGGCTCTCTTCCGTTTAGCCGCTGTGCAGTGTATTCATTTGGTGGATATCACCAGCCCGATGCTCGAGTGCGCTCATACCGAGCAGCTCCTCGAAGCGGACGGGGTTACGCTTTCCGAAAGGGGACAAGCGCTGGTGGATAGCCAATTAGCGTCTCTTGCTAGCCGCCTTAGCTTGCTCGCGAGCTAAGCGTTGCTGTTCACGTTGCATCTTTTCAAGACGCTCCATAAAGCCGGACTTTGGTCTCCCGGCTTTTTTCTTTTTGTTCTCTTCCATCTCTTTGAGCATCTTCTCATCGTCCAGCGTCCAGCGGAAGAGCATGGTCTGGAGAATCGTGATGAAGAGCGAAACGAGATAGTAATAGCTCAGACCCGCTGCGTAGTCATTGAAAATGAAGAGGAACATGAGCGGCATCGCGTACATCATGTATTTCATGAACTTCATATTCGGGTCTGTCGCCTGTGACTGCATCGTGATATAGGTATAACCTATGTTGCAAATGGTCATCAGCAGACAGAAGAGAGACAAGTGGTCACCTAACAGCGGGATATTGAAACTCCAGTGGAAGACTGCATCATAGGTGGAAAGATCATGTGCCCACCAAAGGGATTTTCCCCGCAGTTCGATAGCGGTAGGCAAGAACCAGAACATAGCCATCAATACCGGGAATTGGAACAACATCGGAAGACAACCGGACATAGGGCTGACGCCGGCCTGTCTGTACAGGTCCATCGTGGCTGCCTGACGTTCCTGCATCTTGTCAGCCGGGTACTTCTCATTGATAGCATCAATCTGAGGCTTTAGGGCACGCATTTTAGCGCTCGACTTGTAGGATACGAATACGAACGGCAGGATAATCAGTTTGATGACGATGGTCATCAGCAGAATAACGATACCGATATGAAGTCCCCAGCTTGTAAACAGGTCGAACATCGGAATGACGAGGGCGGTATTGATCCAACTGACGATTTTCCAGCCTAACGGAACGAGTTTGTTGAGGTACAGGCGGTTTTCTTTGTCCACACCTTCGTCATATGCTTTGAGGGTGTGGTAGTGATTCGGACCAAAATAGAACCGGAAACCCGTAGTGTTCCTGCCTGTAAGGTCAAATGGAACAGAGGTGTTCGTACTGTATTCCTTGATATATCCTGATTGACGTTTCTGCAGCGTAGAGGTGAACTGCGATGAACTGAATGCATCATCGGCGATGAGCACCGTGGAGAAGAACTGGTCTTTATACCCAATCCAACGCACGCGTGCGGCCTCTTTTTCGGAATCATCCTTACTCTCGCTCAATTCTTCCATATCGCCGCCCACCATCATATATTGCAAGCGTGCGTAGCGCTCCTCAAACTTACGTCCCTGTTCCTGTTGTGGGATGAGTTGGCGCCATTGAAGTTCGAGCGAGTTAACATTTTGGGCTAATACATTTTGTATGTTATGCGGTTCGAGCGCCATGTGTACCATGTAATCGTCGGATAACTCATATACGAAATCCAACCATGCTTCTTCGATGCCGCTGTTCCAACGCAGGATAGCTTTGTTCGGTTGCTCGCAGGCAACAGGAGTGAAAATAAGGTTCGAGGTTTGCAGAATACGATTGTTGATGGTAACGAGAGTCAGGCCGAAAGAAGACTCATTCGCGCGGAAAAGGCACAGCGGATTGATACTGTCAAACGCCGTGTGATACTCTAATAGTTCGGCGCGTTGAATGACACCGCCATACGATGACAAAGTCAGCCGAACGTGGTCGTTTTGCAGCGTAACAAACTGTTCCTCCGGTTTGCTTTCTGCTTCCACCGGCACAACGGGAGTCTCCGTCATGGCGCTGATAGAATCCGAGATGCGTTGAGCCTCGGCTTGCGCCATCTGAACGAGTTGAATAGAATCTTGTACCCTCTGACGCTCCGCCAACTCTTCTTTCGAAGGTCGGTTGAGCATCGTGAAACCAACAATAATTGCGGCTATCAGTAAAAAGCCGATCCAAGTGTTTTTATCCATTTATATCGTGTTATTTTTTATTAAATTTGCCAAACAGGACGCCTACATACAGGCGTGGTCCCGACGGGGACATAAAATTGCTCCATTTGACATTTTCGGTCAGTTTGCTGCTTGTCTTGCCAAACGGAAGCATATAGTCAATGCGAATCAATAAAGCTATATGTGACTTAAGCGCCACTTCCATTCCTATGTACGGATCCAAATAAAAGAATGGTGTTTTGGTGTACGATGCGTTATAAATCGTACTGTCCGAGGTCATTACTTCCGCGGATTTGTTGGGCACGAAGAGTCGGGTGGTGGCGCCACCGCCGAGACCGATGCCTGCGAGAGGACGTACTTTACCCCATGTGGTGAATACATCGCAGAAGGCGCCACCCCAACCGGAGCGGATGTTCGAACCTGTACCCATTAACGGCATCGTACTCACGTAACCTTCTGCACCCAGATGTATATGATTGATGAAATGAACACGTAGCATGCCTCCCAAACCGAACGTAAAGCCGTGTTGGGGCAGACTGTTCATATAGTCCGAGCTTCCTAATCCGCTGTTACTGAATACTTTGCGGGGATCGTCGGAGAACAGATATCCGCCGTGGAGGAGCATTCCTCCCGTGAAACCGGTAAAGACACCGGATTGCTCTTCATTGTTTTTCCCTTTCTTCGGTTGGGAGGACTCTTGGGCGGGTTCTTCATCGTACGTATATGCCTCCTGTTCCTGAGCCGTAAGACCCAGGGACAGGACAGCACATACAATGGTCAGAATGTATTTTTTCATTCGCTGATAATATCAAATGCTACATCCATCATGTTGGTAAACGAGTTCTGGCGTTGCTCTGCGGTGGTAGCTTCGCCGGTCAGAATATGATCGCTTACGGTACAGATAACCAATGCTTTCTTACCGGCACGGGCAGCGTTCATGTACAGCGAAGGAGCTTCCATCTCGTCTGCCAGTACACCCATCTTCGTCCAGTTTTTCTTGCGTTCGTCCTCGCAATAGAAGATGTCGGCAGAGAATACGTTACCTACATGGTATTTATAACCGCGTTTCTCTGCTGCCTCAACGGCCTTACGGCACAATTCGAAGTCTGCAATCGGAGCATAGTGGCCCGGCAGATTGTACTGTGCGTCCCAGTTGCTGTCGGTGCAACTTCCTTGTGCGATAACCAGGTCGCCGAGCTTAACGTACATCTGGCGCGCACCGCAAGAACCTACGCGGATAATGGTCTCTACGTCATAGAAATTGAAAAGCTCATAGGTGTAGATACCGATGGACGGAATACCCATACCGTGACCCATTACCGTTACTTTCTTGCCTTTGTACGTACCGGTAAAACCTAACATACCGCGTACGTTGTTAATCTGTACAGGATTCTCGAGGAAACGCTCTGCCATCAGTTTTGCACGGAGCGGGTCACCCGCCATAATCATCGTTTTTGCAATCTCTCCATACTGCGCACCGATGTGCGGAGTCGGACAATTTTCTTTTGCCATAATTGTTTGTGTTTTTAAAAGGTTAATATAATGTGATTTTTTTATTTTTCATTCTTCCATTGGGCATCAGCCGTTGTATTTGTACCATCCGATTGCTTTTTCCAAATCTTCCGGTGTGTCAATGCCGATGGTAGGGGTGTTGGTAACGCCTACGAAAATACGGTAGCCGTTTTCCAACCAGCGGAGTTGCTCCAGTCGTTCTTTGATTTCCAGCGGTGACTGGGGTAACTGTGTTATCTTAGCCAGTACATCTGCACGGTAGGCATAGATACCGATATGCCGGTAGTGCGAACCGTCTTCACATGCAATCACTTCTCGACTGAACATCTTTGCTTCTCCGGTCGTTTTGTCCCATTGTACTTTCGGTGTATTTACATTCTCCAGGTCTGCCTGACTGTCTTTCTCGGTGTAGGGGCGAACGAGTGTGGCGATTTGTGCCTCTTCGTTATTGAAGCATTTCATCAGCGTTTCGATCTGTTCCGGCTGAATGAACGGTTCGTCTCCCTGAATATTGATAATCACCGTGTCGGTATCGTTTTGGGCACGCCAGGATGGGGTGGTGATAGCCTCATAAGCCTCCAGACAGCGATCGGTACCGCATTTGTGGTCGGCACGTGTCATGACAACTTTGCCGCCAAAACTCTCGATGACATCGTAGATGCGCTCATCATCGGTTGCAACAACCACCGTGTCCAACGCTTTACTCGCCTGCTCATAGACACGACGGATAACCGTCTTTCCGCATATCTCCGCTAATGGCTTCCCCGGGAAACGGGTGGAACCGTAGCGGGCAGGTATGATTCCAATAAATTTCATATTTCGTTTCGTTCTATTTTGCTAAGCAGGGTAATGGCTCCTGCTATCGTTTTTACATTGGTTATCGTTACATACCGCCTTCCGGTCGGTATTCCTTTCTTGTCTTTCTCTTCATGCAGTGAGCAGCGCTCGGGACGTGTGACAGCATACTGGATCATATTGCCGAACATCTCCGATTGCCAATATGCATCTCTGTGCTGTACCAGATACATGGTCATTCGCTCACCTTTCAATAATATCTTCTCAATGCCCAAGCGGCAGCACAGCCATCTCAATCGTACTACGTTTAGTAATTCCTCTGCCGGTTCCGGTAATACGCCGAATCGGTCTATCAGACGTTTGCGGTACTCCAATAACTGCTCTTCGCTCCGCAGACTGTCTAATTCGCGGTATAACGTGATTCGCTCGGATATATTCTCGATATAATCTGTCGGGAAGCAAATCGGCAAGTCCGTTTCCAACTGCGAATCCTGACACCATAGATGTTTGCCATCATTGAGCGTAGCGCTCATTTCATCATTGACTGGCTCTGCCACGCTCATTTCTTCTTTCAACTCCTCTATCGCTTCATTCAGTATTCGCTGATACGTCTCGTATCCAAGGTCGGCGATGAAACCCGACTGCTCGTTTCCTAACATGTTTCCGGCTCCTCGGATATCCAGATCTTGCATGGCTAAATTGAATCCTGCCCCTAATTCGGCAAACGTGCTCAACGCTTCCAAACGCCTTCTGGCATCTTCGGTAAGCAATTCTTTATCCGGCGCTATCAAATAGCAGTAAGCCTTGCGGTTCGATCGTCCCACACGTCCGCGCAACTGGTGTAAGTCCGCTAAACCGTATTTGTCGGCGCTGAAGATGAGGATTGTGTTCACGTTGGGTATATCTACGCCGGATTCAATAATGGTGGTGGATAGCAAAATGTCATAATCGTAGTTGATAAACGCTTCCAATCGCTCTTCCATCTCGCCGGCAGGTAGCTGTCCGTGCGCCGTCACGATACGTGCTTCCGGGCATAGTTTCTGTATCCTGCGCTCGATACGAGGCAACATCTCAATGCGGTTGTTGACGATGAAAATCTGTCCGTTTCGCGCCATTTCCAATTCAATCGCCTCTTTGATGATATCCTCGTCGTCTAGCGTGATGAGCTCTGTTTGCACAGGGAATCGGTTCGGCGGTGGAGTAGTCATGATGCTCAGGTCTCTTGCGCCCAACAGAGAGAACTGTAAGGTCCTCGGAATAGGCGTTGCCGTCAACGTCAGTACATCTACATTCGTTCGCAAACTCTTCAGTTTCTCCTTGGCTACTACACCGAATTTCTGCTCCTCGTCGATGATCAGCAAACCCAAGTCATGCCATTTGACGCTCTTACCGATTAACTTATGCGTACCGATCAATATGTCAATCTTGCCTGCTTCAAGGTCCGCCAACAGTTCCTTCGTTGCCTTTGCACTCTTCAGTCGGCTCAAATACTCAATCCGTACCGGCAGGTTCTTCATGCGTTCGGTGAAAGTGTTGTAGTGTTGCAACGCCAAGACGGTGGTAGGTACTAATACGGCCACCTGTTTGCCGTCTGTCGCCACTTTGAAAGCGGCGCGCATGGCTACTTCCGTCTTACCGAA
>JAFVHA010000148.1 GCA_017478035.1 Paludibacteraceae bacterium
AATCCCCCTGCATAGTGATGCTGCCGAGATAGTTCATCGGCGCGTTCACCTCTTCGGCTATCGTGACAGTGAAGTCCGACTGCAAGGTCTTTGTCTCCAGATTCGCCAAGAACGAGGTTAAGATCGATAATATGGTTAAAAGCAGTCTCATTAGTCAATAGATTTCTAGATATATAGAATTCTAGAGTTCCAGTTATTTCACTCCTAATTCTTCGAGCAGTTTATCGAGTTGGTCGAGGTCGGTGATGAGTACGTCACGTCCCTTGGGTCCTTTGTTCGGTCCTACGATGCCGGCGGCTTCGAGTTGGTCTGACAGTTTGCCTGCACGGTTATAGCCTATCTCGAAGGCACGTTGCAGACGGGAGGTGGAACCTTCTTGCTTCGTTACCACATATCGTGCCACATCGGCGAACATCGGATCAAGACGTTTCATATCGACAGAGCCCGGTGCCAGCGCTTCGCCCTCACCGCCTTCGCCGACATATTCCGGCAACTGATACGGCTCGGAGTAACGCTGCTGCTTGGCGATATGTTTGACAATCTCATCCACCTCGGGTGTATCCACAAATGCACACTGGACACGCGTGATAGATGCGTTGCCTGCATAGAGCGAGTCACCACGTCCGATGAGTTGCTCGGCGCCCTTGGCATCCAGGACGGTACGGCTGTCAATGACAGACTGCGTACGCAGGGCGATACGTGTCGGGATATTCGCTTTGATGACACCCGTGACGATATTGACGGACGGACGTTGGGTAGCGAGAATCATATGCATACCGACGGCACGCGCTTTCTGGGTAATACGTGCGATAGGCGTCTCAACCTGCTTGCCGGCCTGCATGATGAAATCGCCGTACTCATCGATGATGATGACGATATAAGGCAAGTACTGGTGATGCAGGCTGTCCGCCACAATCTTATTCGGGTTCAAGCGACGACGGACGAACTTGTCATTATAGTCCTCGAGGTTGCGTACGCCCGCATCCATCAGCAGTTTATAACGGTTCTCCATCTCGATGACGAGCGAGTTGAGCGTATTGATGACGCGGTCGCAGTCGGTGATGACAATCTGATCCGGGTCGGTATCCGGCATTGCCGCCAAGTAATGCTTCAACAACGGTTTATACGGCGCGAACTCGACCATCTTCGGGTCCACCATGACCAACTTGAGTTCCGCCGGATGTTTCTTATAGAGCAGCGACGTGATAATGGCATTGATGGCAACCGACTTACCCGTTCCTGTGGCGCCGGCTACGAGCAAGTGAGGCGTCTTGGCGAGGTCAAACATAAAGACCTCGTTGGTGATCGTTCGTCCGTACGCGATAGGCAGTCGCATCTTCTGCTCGTCCTGGAACCGTTTGGAAGCGATGACGGAGTGCATGGAAACGACTTGCGGTTTCTCGTTCGGCACCTCGATACCTACCGTTCCCTTACCCGGCATCGGAGCAATGATACGAATACCTGTAGCCGAGAGAGAAAGCATAATATCGTTTTCCAACTGCTGTATTCTCGCTACGCGTACACCGGCCTTAGGCACTATTTCGTAGAGCGTCACGGTCGGTCCGACCGTTGCTTTGATGCTATCAATTTCTATACCATAGTTACGGAGAGTGGTGACGATACGCTGTCCGTTGCTGCGTTGTTCCTCTTCGTTGATCACCGGTGCCGCCTCGTTATCATACACCTTGAGAAGGTTCAGACCGGGGAACTTGAAGAACTCGAGGTCTTTGCGCGGGTCGTACGGACCGAGTTTTTCGAGAATCTTATCGGGATCTTTTTCGTAGAGCTTGTCTTCGATAACATCTTCGATCTGCAGTTCGGTCTCTTTCTTCCCGTCCGGCTCGTCCACCGGCAGCGGTGCATCGCCCAGAGGTTCATCTTTATCGTCCAGCATCGGGATATCTGCTTTCGGTTCTTCTTCCGTCACCGGCTCGATCGTCAGCGGCACTTCGTCAGGTAAGTCGGAGGGTTTAGACGGTTCAGAAGGGTCGTCCGTCAAAGGAATATCTATCGTCACTTCCTCACCCGGACCATCAGCTACCTCCGGTGTTTCCGGCATCTCCTGCCCTTTCGGCTCTTTCGGTTTGCGCTGGAACAATCCGGCCACCCAGTTTCCGAACGCCTTGCAGCGATCGATGAAACGCGGGTCGGTTACGATGAGGAAGATAATCAGCACGGCGGTGAGAATCAACACCGTGCCCGTTATATTTACATAACTGGACAGCCAAGCCGCAGCCCATGAACCGAACTGACCGCCCCATCGGAAGACGCCCAGATGAACCATCTGCTGCGCAAAGCCCAGAACGATCGCGCCCCACAGCACCCAGAAGACACCACTGCAGAAAAGTTTGATAGCACGAATATCTTTGAGTACGTGCATCAGACGCAAGGCATAAATACCCAGGACAATGACCAGCACGATGGATACAAAACCGAAACTGCCGTCTATCATAAACTGCGCCAACGCAGCACCCGGCAGGCCAAGGATGTTACGTATCGCCTCACGGCTCGCCAGCCTTTCGGGACGAGTCATGGACAAAATATCCTGGTCGTACGTACCGGTGAATAAAAAACTGATATAGGCCAGTAGCGCCACCACCGAGAAAGTAAGCAGCAATACGCCGCATATCATCCTCGTCCGACGGTCTGCAAAGAAAGCGCGCGTCTCCTCCAACCAGTTCGTTTTCTCCACACGAATGGCGCGCTCCGACGGTCGCTCGATAGTCATATTTCCTGATTTAGCTGATGTTCTGGGCATAAATCCATTTACAATTTAATCATTTACAATTTGGTCATTTTCGCACAATACCCCAAAAATAGCATGCAAAATTACAAATAATAATTGGAAACGACAAATGAAAAGTGGAAAAATTGTCGTTTTTTTGATAAAATCACACTTTTTCAAAAAAAAACGCGCGCGCACTTGTGTATATAAAAAATATTTCGTAACTTTGCACGCTTTTTAGTGTAATGGAGGAACTGATCAGACATATCGGCATCGTGCGCAGCGTCCAGGGAGACTCGGCGTTGGTGGAGATCACGCAGAGTAGTGCCTGCTCGGCATGCAAGGCGAAAAGCATGTGTATGTCTTCCGAAAGTCAGGTCAAACAGATGAACGTGGTTATGCAGGAACCTCTCCAAGTGGGTGACCAGGTGGAAGTGGAGGTTCGCGAGCGGTTGGCATGGAAAGCGGTGCTGCTGGCCTATATCCTGCCTTTCATCGTCATGTTGGCCATCATCGCTGTGCTGGATTTCGCCACCGATTGGAGCGAAGCCGTAGTAGGAACGTTGTCATTGTGCGGTATTGCGTTGTATTACATCGGACTGAGTGTATTCAAACACAGGCTGCAGAAACAGTTTACATTCACCGCAAGAAAGCTATAAATAAAAAATCACGGAATAATATATATAATATATTATAGGTATGGGTGGGATGCGTGATTGGTCCGTAATACCTCCGAAAGAACTCCGTAATGATAAGTTAGGTAAAACAATAATAACTTTTAAATAACAAACAACATGAATTTGATTTTCATTTCAATGGGAGTACTTGGCGTGATTGCCTTCCTGGCAGCTTGTCTGCTGTACGTAGTCAGCCTGTACTTCAAAGTGGAAGAAGATCCGCGCATCGACCTCGTCACGGCAGTATTGCCGGGGGCTAACTGCGGCGGATGTGGCTTCGCCGGTTGCCGGAACTTTGCGGAAGCATGTGTCAAAGCCGGTGGCATTGACGGTTTGGCTTGCCCTGTGGGAGGCGAACCGACGATGGAGCAAGTAAAACTCATTCTCGTTCCGGCAGAGGAAGCGGCTGCTGCACCTGCTGCTGAAGGCGGAGAGAAGAAGGGCTTCGATCCGGTTATCGCTGCCAAGATCAAAGCTTTGGCTACGCCGAGAGCCATTTTCCCGTTGGCGCTTGGAATACGTTAAAGAGTGAATGAATGAACGAATGAAAGAGTTAAGGAGTTAGCTTATGAAAACATTCCATATAGGCGGAGTTCATCCGCAGGACAACAAACAATTCTCCGCGCATCAGCCTATTACCGAGTGCCCGCTGCCCAAGCAAGCCATTATTCCGCTTGTACAGCATATCGGAGCGCCCGCGCAGGCTGTCGTAAAAGAAGGAGACAAAGTAAAAGTAGGCGAATTACTGGCGCAAGCCGGTGGATTCGTAAGTGCGAACATCTGTTCGCCGGTAAGTGGTAAAATAGCCAAGATTGGTGAGTGGACGGACGCGTGGGGTGCACCCGGACAAGCTATTTTCATCGACGTGGAAGGCGATGAATGGTTGCCGGAGATCGACCGTACGCCGGATCTGGCGCGGCAATGCACGTTGGAGCCCAAAGCGATTATCGACAAGATTTCCGCAGCCGGTATCGTAGGTCTGGGTGGCGCTTGTTTCCCGACGCATGTCAAGTTACTGCCGCCTCCGGGCAAGAAAGCCGAAGTGCTGATTGTCAACGGCGTAGAATGCGAGCCGTATCTGACCTGCGACCACCAGTTGATGTTGGAACATGGCGAGGAGATCATGATCGGCATCCAGATTCTCAAGAAAGCTCTTGGCGTAGAGCGCGCTATCATCGGTATTGAGAACAACAAGAAAGATGCGATTGAGCACATGCAGAAACTGGCCAACTCCAACCTTGGCATTGAGGTACTGCCGCTCAAACTCAAATACCCGCAAGGCGGAGAGAAACAGCTTATTGACGCTTGTATCGGCCGTCAGGTTCCGAGCGGTGCGCTGCCTATCGAGGTAGGTGCTGTAGTGGACAACGTAGCCACTATCTTTGCTATCTATGAGGCCGTTCAGAAGAACAAACCGCTTGTCAGCCGCGTCATCACCGTCACCGGAAAGCACGTAGCCAAACCGGGTAACTACCTCGTTCGTTTCGGCACGCCGATTGACGAAGTGATTGCACTCGCAGGAGGTGTTCCGGCCGGCACGGGTAAGATTATCGGCGGCGGTCCGATGATGGGTCGCGCGATGGACCACACGGAGAACATGCCCGCCAACAAACGTCTGAGCGGTCTGCTTTTCCTGTCCGAAGAAGAGAGTATCCGTCCGGAAGAAGAGAACTGTATCCGTTGCGGCAAGTGCGTACAGGCATGTCCGATGGGCCTCGAGCCGTATCTGCTCAGCCGCATGGCGGAACTGGAGATGTGGGAAGACTGCGAGAAGCATGACATCATGGACTGCATCGACTGCGGTTGCTGCGTCTTCACGTGTCCTGCTCACCGTCGTCTGCTCGACGGCATTCGTCCGGGTAAGGCCAAAGTAGGCGCTATCTTGCGGGAACGTGCAGCTGCTGCGAAAGCCGCAAAATAATTGAAAATTGATAATTGAAAATTGAAAATTATTCAGATATGAAACAATTTATTGTAGCTCCGGCTCCGCACGCCCACAGCGGTGACAGTGTCCGCCGGAATATGCTCTTGGTCATTCTCGCGCTGATGCCGGCTTACGTGGTATCGGTTATCGAGTTCGGCTGGGGAGCACTTATCACGGCGGCTATCTCGGTCTGCGCTTGTGTACTCACCGAATGGCTTATCAGCCGTTACCTGCTCAAAGAGCAGAAACAAACCATTGGCGATCTCTCAGCCGTACTGACGGGTCTGCTGCTGGCCTTCAACCTGCCGTCGAGTCTCGACTGGTGGATCGTACTGATTGGTGCGGTAGTGGCTATCGGCGTAGGTAAAATGACGTTCGGCGGTCTGGGCCAGAACCCGTTCAACCCTGCCCTCGTAGGACGTGTTTTCCTGCTTATCTCTTTCCCCGCCCAGATGACGACCTGGCCGCTTGCGAAAGGCTTTGAGACCTCTTATCTGGATGCAGAGACAGGTGCTACCCCGCTCTATTTCCTCAAGCATATCGCCAAGACAGGCGATGTCAGTCTGGTGGACCAGTTGCCGGCACTCAAGGATGCTTTCCTTGGTGTGATGGGCGGTTCGCTCGGTGAGGTCTGCGCGTTGGCACTTATCCTCGGAGGTATCTTCCTTATTTGTACACGCGTTATCACATGGCACATCCCTGTTTCGATTATCGCTACTGTAGCGCTCTTTGCATGGATCGGTACTCCGGAAGGCATGGAGGCTCATCAATACGTAGCGTACGAACTGCTTACCGGTGGTCTGATGCTCGGTGCGTTCTTTATGGCAACCGACTATGTGACCAGCCCGATGAGTGCATGGGGTAAGATCATCTTCGGTATCGGCATCGGCTTTATTATGATGGTGATCCGTACCTGGGGTGCTTATCCGGAAGGTATGTCGTTCGCTATCCTGATCATGAACGCTTGCGTTCCATTGTTGAACAAGATTCGTCCGCAACATTTCGGCGAGCCTAAAAAAGCATAAGGAGGACAGCTATGGAAAAGTTACAAAGTTCATTTAAGAACATGGCGCTCAGTCTGACCATCATCGCGATGGTTGCTGCTGCTGCCCTCGCCGGCGTATATATCCTGACGCTAGAAAATATCAACTCCCAGAAAAAAGCCAAACAGGAGGCTGCCAAACTGGCCGTACTGAACGGTCAGGAAGGTGTAGCCGTTGAGACGGCTGTGGATGGTTTCGGCGGTACGTTCCGCGTGATGGTTGGTTTTGACCAGGAAGGCAATATCCTGGGTTACGAGATTTTGGAGCACCAAGAGACTCCGGGTCTGGGTTCGCATATGGTACACTGGTTCAAGAACGCAGAGAAGCCCGGTCAGAATATTATCGGTCGCAAGGGCGGTAAACTGGAGGTATCCAAAGATAACCCGGCCGAGAAAGAGAACTCGGTGGACGCTATCACAGCGGCTACCATCTCGTCCCGCGCGTTCCTCAAGGCCGTTAACCAAGCTTACGCAGAGCAGTTCGGCGTTGAGGCACACACCGGTGCCAGCCAGTTGAATGTACAAAATGACAGTGTACAAAGTGAAGAAGTAATTATTATTGAAGAAACGGAGGTTAAAGATGAGTAACGGAATGAAAGTTTTTACGAACGGCATTCTCAAAGAGAACCCGACGTTTGTGCTGGTATTGGGTATGTGTCCTACTCTGGCTACTACCACCAGCGCTATCAATGGTATGTCTATGGGATTAGCAACGCTCTTCGTGCTTGTTTGCTCGAATGTGGTGATCTCATTGCTCAAGAACCTTATCCCCGATAAAGTGCGCATTCCGGCTTTCATCGTAGTCATCGCTACTTTCGTAACGATGGTTCAACTGCTGATGCAGGCTTACCTGCCGGCCATCTACGACGTGCTGGGCTTGTTTATCCCACTGATCGTGGTGAACTGTATCGTGCTCGGACGTGCCGAAGCTTTTGCTGCGAAGAACAGCGTAGGCCTCAGCGCGCTCGACGGTCTAGGAATGGGTCTGGGCTTCACGCTTGCACTCACCGTATTGGGTGCCGTGCGTGAGTTACTCGGAACAGGTGCTTGCTTCGGTCTGCCGATCTTCAGCGACCATTATGCAGCCCTCGTCTTCGTACTCGCTCCGGGAGCCTTCATCGCATTGGCATACATGATGGC
>JAFVHA010000149.1 GCA_017478035.1 Paludibacteraceae bacterium
GGAACTCAGCGTATTCGTCACACAGGTTCGCTTTGAGCATGTCGCTGACGCCGGTCGAGGTGATCGTTGCGCCGGAAACGGCATCTACTTGCTCCTCGCCATTCTCTGCCTTGTTGCCTTTCTTTAGTACCACTACGCTAACCACTTCGTTTGCCGCATTGCGGATTTTCTTGCCGAAGAACTGCTCGCGGAAGGGTTTTTCTACGATGAGAGCACCCAGACCCGGAGTCTCCGACTCGTGGTTGAAGTTGATACCAAAGATGGTATTCTTGTCTTCGTCGAGTGCGAGGTAACCACCGATGCCGCCCCAAAGACCGGCACCATGCAGACGAAGGATGTATTTGGTTGCGCCATCCACCTCAAAGCGGATGATGTCTGCTTTCTTATTATCCTTGTCCATCTTAACGGTGTCTTGAACGAGGCTCTCGTACAGCGCTGCGGGATCAGCTCCGAGCTCTTGGTTGAGGGCTATCAACATTTGTTTCTGCTGGTCAAGTTTGATGTTCGCCTCCTGTTTGGGTTTCAGACCTTGATTAACCAGGGCTAAAACGACGGCGACTATCACTACTACGATCGTGGCATACGTGATCGTGTAGGCATTACTATTTGTATTCAGTTTCATAGCGTGCCCTCCTTATTTAATGACGCGTTTAGCGCGACGGTTAATATTTGCTTGAACCACACACCAGTCGATGAGCGGAGCAAAGGCGTTCATCAGTAGGATAGCGAGCATCATGCCCTCGGGGTAGCCCGGGTTGAGAACGCGTACGACTATAGCTACAAGACCGATGAGGAAGCCGTAGATCCACTTACCACATTCCGTACGAGCGCTGGTCACAGGGTCGGTTGCCATGAAGACTGCACCGAAAGCGAAACCGCCGCTTACGAGGTGCATGTACCACGGATACTGCGCTGCGAGGTTAGCCTCGGAGCCGAACATGTTAAAGAGCCAAGCGGTCAGACCGCCGCCGATGAACGTAGCGAGCATGGTCTTCCACGAAGCTACGCCGGTAGCAATCAGCAGACATGCGCCGAGCAGGATTGCCCAGATACAGGTCTCACCTACGGAACCCGGAACGAGTCCGTTCACCATGTCCCAGAAGCTCTGCGACACCGGTGTGCCGGTAGCCATCTGCGTCAACGGAGTAGCACCCGAGAAACCGTCCACGAGTGCGTGACCACCGTCCCAGCCCCAGGTAGCACCTGTGCGGATGAACATCTTGTCACCGGTCATCGAAGACGGGTACGCGAAGAACAGGAACGCACGCGTGATCAGCGCTACGTTGAAGATGTTATAACCCGTTCCGCCGAACACCTCTTTCGCGAAGATCACCGCAAAAGCCACCGCGATAGCAACTTGCCACAGCGGCGTGTTGATAGGCACGATGAGCGGGATGATGAATCCTGTTACGAGGAAACCTTCTGCCACTTCCTCATGCTTGATCTGCGCCACGACGAACTCGATGCCCAGACCGACAGCGTACGCCACGATGATATAAGGCAGTACAGCGAGCAAACCGAAGCCGAATGCTTTCCACCAGAGTGCGGCAGTCAGTCCGCAGCACGGAATCTGACCGGTTGCCAGCAGATGCTGATAACCGACGTTGAACATACCGAACAGCATTGCCGGAACAAGCGCCATCACGACGAGAATCATCGTACGCTTGCTGTCGCTGCCGTCATGGATATGTGTGCCGTTCTTCTTGGCAGTGGTCTGCGGCGTGAACAGGAAGGTATCAAAGGCGTCGTAGAACGAGCTGAGTTTCTCCAGCTTACCGCCTTTTTCGAAGTTCTTGCCGAACTTCTTCCAAATGTCAAATAGCTTCTTCATCACTCAATCTCCTTCTTTAAATTGTCCAACGCCTCGCGCACGATAGCCTGCAGCGGCATTTTGCTGGTGCAAACGAACTCACACAGCGCAAAATCTTCGGGAGCTACCTCGTACGCGCCGAGAGCTTCCATTCGGTCGATATTGCCGGCTATCATCGCTTTAATCAAATACTCAGGATAGATATCCATCGGGAAGACACGGTCATACTCGTTGCTGACGATGATGGCACGGCGGCCACCCTTCAGACGAGCATCCCACTGGTATTTCTTCGGACCGAAGAGCCAACGGGTGAATCCGTTGTCGAGCATTTTCGCAGGGTCTGTACAGCCTGCGTTGAAGCTCTTGAAACGCGGGAGCAGCCAACCCATGAACTCAGCTTTGTCTGCGCCGTCTTCGAGCACGGTCAACTGGTTGTCATAAACCGAGATGTACTCGTTCGGCTGAATCTGCTTGCCGCTCAACACGTTACCTGCAACGTAACGGCAGGGAACTTCCGTGTGCACATTGCTTTTGAGAATGGCATTGTATTCCATACCCGGCAGCACGTTGTAATACTGGCGTCCGTAAGCCAAGGGGCCTGTGAGCGCCACTTTCTTCTGCATGTCCACGGTGCCTTTCTGGAACAGTCGTCCGATGATGGCGAGATCCTGGATATTGACGGTGAAGACCGTCTCACCTTTCGCCAGCGGGGCGATGTTGTTCAGCTGCACACCTACGTTTCCAGCAGGGTGCGGACCGGCTACTTCATACAGCGTGCAGTCCTTCAACTCTCTAAACTCGGTTGCCTTGGCACCGCTACGGATACCGATAAACACGGGCGCGAGTTTTGCGAGTGCCGATACGCCGGCCTGCAACGTAGGCAGTTGGCCTTTGAGCACCCACTCGTAGTCCGGCGCCACGGGAGCCGTGTCGAACGAGGAGATGAAGATTGCACGAGGCGTCTTGTTCGGCAGCGCGATACAGTCGTACGGACGCTGCTTCAACAATGCCCACAAACCGGACTTGAGGAGGAGCGGTTTCACGTCTCCGGCGGTGTCGAATTTCTCGTACGCGATCACGGCATCGGCCTGGATGTCAATTGACATCACTTTGCGACGCTCACCGCGCACGATATCCACGACTTTACCCGATACAGGCGACGTGAACAGCAATTCCTCAAACGCCTTGTCGTGAAAGAGGGTAGAACCCGCTTTCACCTGGTCGCCGACTTTGACATCCAGCTTGGGAGTGATGCCGGCGAAATGGTCCGGAACAATATGAAAGACCTCCGGACGACGGACGCTACCCAGCGCCTTCTCCGCAGCTCCTTCAAAAGGAATGTCCAAACCACGCTTCAGTTTGATTGTTTGCATAAGTTAATAAATTATTTTAGTTATTTTACGTGATGACGTTATGACGTTATGACGGCATTCAACGGGTCTTTCAACTACACCCACAAAATGCGCCGCAAAATTACAAAAAATAATTCGAACATGCAAGCGTACGCGCATGTTTTTTATAAACAATATAAAAAATTGAATTTTTCTTGCGTATATCAAAAAAAAGCAGTACCTTTGCAGCCAAATTGGGAAAATATGGACTCTTTTGAACAGTTATGCCAGAAAAGAAGGTCGATCCGCAAGTACACCGACCGGCCGGTAGAGCAGGAGAAAATCGATTATTTGTTGCGTTGTGCGTTGATGTCGCCGAGTGCCAAACGGACTTGTCCGTGGGAGTTTGTCGTCGTGCGTGACGAGGCCAAACTGCGTCCGTTAGCCGGTTGCCGAACGTATGGCAGTCAGATGTTCAACACCGCTATGGCAGCCATCGTGATTGCCTTGGATCCGACGTTGTGTGACAACACATGGATGGCAGACGGCGCGATCGCGGCGGAGCATATCCTGTTAGCGGCCGCAGAGCAGGGACTGGGTGCCTGTTGGTGCCATGTGCACGAGCGTGAAGGGGCGCCGGAGCTGGTGCGTAAGACCTGCGGGATACCGGATAACCTGGAGATTCTCTGCGCTATCGCGTTGGGCTATCCGGATGAGGAAAAGAGTTCGTATGACCTTTCTCGACTGAAGTACGAGAAGATACATAACGAACAATTTTAGATTTTTGATTTATGAAACCGATAATAGCCATAACAGCCGGTGATACGAACGGCGTGGGATATGAAGTGATTATCAAATCGCTGTTGAGCGGATACATGTTCGAGATCATGCGTCCGGTCATCTACGGCAACGCCTCCGTGGCCAAGCAACATATCCATACCCTGGACGAGGAGTACCGTAATATCAACTGGAACCTGATTGATTCGCCGGAACAGGCGAAAGACAGTCGTTTGAACCTCATTACCTGCTATACGGACAATGTGCCTGTTCAGTTTGGCGAGTCCACGCCGGAGGCCAACAAAGCGGCGAAAGCGTCGCTGGAACGTGCCTGCCGGGACCTCAAAGAAGGCAAGGTGCAAGCACTTATCACTGCGCCGCTGAACAAAGAGGCACTGGGAGGAGGGCATACGGAGTTCCTGGCAGAACAGTTTAGAGATGAGAGTTTAGAGTTGAGAGATTCTTTGATGATGCTATGCAGCGGCAACTTGCGTGTGGCATTGGTATGTAACCATGTGTCGATTGCCGATATCCCGGCACAGATCACGGAAGAGCGTATTTTGGCGAAACTGAAAGTGCTGAACCACTCTCTCAAACGCGATTTCGGATTAGAGAAACCGCGTATCGCCGTGTTGGCACTCAATCCGCATGCGGGTGATGCCGGTCTGTTGGGCAAGGAAGAGCAGGAGATCATCGTACCGGCACTCGCCAAAGCGAAAGAGCAGGGTATGTGGGTGTTTGGTCCTTATGCGGCGGACGGCTTCTTCGGCACAGGACATTTCAACCATTTCGATGCCGTATTGGCCATGTACCACGACCAGGGACTTATCCCGTTCAAGACGCTGGATATGAGCGGCGTAAACTTCACCGCCGGTCTGACGGTAGTGCGTACTTCGCCGGATCACGGGACGGGGTATGATATAGCCGGAAAGAATCAGGCTGATCCGTCCTCCATGCGCAATGCTATTTACATGGCGATCGACGTGTTGCGTCAGCGGGAGGAGTACGATGAACTGACCGCTGATCCGCTGCCGTTCATCGTTCGGGAAGACAGAGAAGGCAAACCTCGCCGTGAGTTTATTGATTTCAAAACAACTACCGGAGGGAATAGGTTTGACAGAATACAGAGTACAGACCAGCCTTCGGCTTGACAGAATACAGATTAAAATACAGATATGACTTCAAAAGAAATTCGTCAGTCCTTCTTGGACTTTATGGCGTCGAAGGGCCATCAAATCGTACCTTCGGCACCGATGGTCATCAAAGATGACCCCACATTGATGTTTACCAACGCCGGTATGAACCCGTGGAAGGGTATCATCCTCGGCAACGATCCCATCAAATATCCGCGTGTGGCAGACAGTCAGAAGTGTCTGCGTGTAAGCGGCAAGCATAATGACCTGGAAGAGGTAGGTCACGACACCTACCACCACACGATGTTCGAGATGCTCGGTAACTGGTCGTTTGGCGATTATTTCAAACAAGAGGCCATCGACTTCGCCTGGGAATATATCGTGGACGTGCTGAAGATTGACCCTGCCAATTTGTATGCCACCGTGTTTGAGGGTTCACCCGAAGAAGGGTTGGATCGCGACAACGAAGCGGCTTCCATCTGGGCGAAACACCTTCCGGCAGACCATATCCTGAACGGTAACAAACATGATAACTTCTGGGAGATGGGCGATACGGGTCCTTGTGGTCCGTGTTCGGAACTGCATGTGGACAGCCGGCCGTTGAATGAGCGGAACGGCATCGCCGGACGTGATCTGGTGAACAAAGACCACCCGCAAGTCATCGAGATATGGAATATCGTCTTCATGCAATACAACCGCAAAGCGGACGGCAGTCTGGAGCCGTTAGCGAAGAAAGTGATCGATACCGGTATGGGTTTCGAGCGCCTTGTTCGTACTATCCAAGGCAAGACCTCCAATTACGATACCGATGTGTTCCAGCCGATGTTAAAACGTATCGGCGCTATCTGCGGTTGCCAATACGGCAAGGACGAGAAGACCGACATTGCTATGCGTGTCATTGCCGATCATATCCGTACTATCGCGTTTGCGATCACGGACGGTCAGTTGCCGTCGAACGAGAAGGCAGGTTATGTGATTCGCCGTATTTTGAGACGTGCGGTACGTTACGGCTATACGTTCCTCAACATGCGTTCGGCCTTCCTCTATCAACTCGTGCCGCAACTCATCGCCGATATGGGCGAAGCGTATCCCGAACTGGTGAAACAGGAGGCGCAGATCACGCCTGTCATCAAGTCCGAAGAGGAGGCGTTCTTGCGTACGCTCGACAAGGGAATCGGTCTGCTGGACAAACTGATGGACGATGCCAAGAAAGCCGGTAAGACGGAGATCAGCGGTGTGGATGTATTCACACTCAAAGATACATACGGCTTCCCGTTGGACCTGACCGAACTCATTCTCCGTGAGAACGGATTCACGACCAACGAGGAGGAGTACAACAAAGCCCTCGAGCATCAGAAATCGATGGGACGCGAGGCGAATAAGCAGGATTTGGGAGACTGGACCGTGCTTCGCGAGGGAGAAACGGAGTTTGTCGGCTATGACGAGTTGTCGTGCGAGACACAGATTCTCCGTTATCGCAAGGTGAGTCAGAAAGGCAAAGAGTTCTTCCAAGTGGTACTCGACAAGACCCCGTTCTACGCGGAAATGGGTGGTGAGGTCGGAGACACAGGTAAGTTGAAAGTTGAAAGTTTAGAGTTTAGAGTTATTGATACCAAGCGGGAGAATAATCTCCCTGTTCATATCATGGCGGAGCTGCCGAGTGATCCAAGGGCTACGTTCGTGGCAGAGGTCGATGCAGAGCGTCGTCAGGCGATTGCCTGCAACCACTCGGCGACCCATATCCTTCATTACGCGCTGCGCGAGGTATTAGGCAAACACGTGGAGCAGAAAGGTAGTTTGGTGACGCCGGACAGCTTGCGTTTCGATTTCAGTCATTTCCAGAAAGTGACGCCCGAAGAGTTGCGTAAGGTGGAGCAGCTGGCGAATAGTATTATCCGTCAGGATCTGCATCTGGAGGAGAGTCGTCACACCCCGATTGCAGAAGCGAAGGCGATGGGCGCGATGGCACTTTTCGGCGAGAAATACGGCGATGACGTGCGTGTTATCAAATACGGTCCGTCGGTGGAACTTTGTGGCGGTTGTCACGTATCTTCTACCGGCCGAATCGGATCCGTACGTATTGTCATGGAGACCAGTATCGCTGCCGGTATCCGTCGTATAGAGGCGGTCACGGCAGCCAAGGCAGACGAACTGTATTACGCGGCGCAGGACATGCTGAACGGTTTGCGTGCCCTCTTCAACAACGCACCGGATCTGGCCGGCGCTATCCATAAGTCGATAGAGGAGAATGCCGGTCTGAAGAAACAGATTGAGCAGTTCATGACGGAGAAGATTGAGCATTTCCGCGATGACCTTATTCGCCGTGCCGAGGACTTCGGAGATATCAAACTGGTACGCATGCAAGGTGTCGTTAACCCGGAGATGATCCGTGGCGTGATGCCGTTGTTGCGCGGAAAGTTCACGGATGTCAAGTTTGCCGTAGTGGCTGCTACGCAGTATGACAACAAACCGACCATCGCCGTCTTCCTGAGCCAGCCGCTGGTGGAGGCAGGCAAGAACGCGGGTGCGATGATCAAGTCGGCTGCCAAGCATATACAAGGCGGTGGTGGCGGTCAGCCGTGGATGGCAACAGCCGGAGGACGTGATGTCAACGGCCTCGATGCCGCGATGGAAGAGCTGCTCGCTGCGCTCAGATGAGAGTTGAAAGTTTAGAGTTGAAAGAATGAAACTACCTACCAGTTACCTTCCGGAGAAGATACGTAGTGCCGTCCGCTTTATGGTGGTCGGCTTTACGGGTTCGTTTGTGCAGACGTGGTTCTTTATGGCCGCGATGCTGCTGTTGGGTGAACCGGAGAAAGGCGTTGCGCTGTTTTACGTAGCTTTCGGTATCGGGTTTGTATTGGAGATGATACCGAACTATTTCTTCTCCAACTGGTACACTTTCGGTACGCGGCCGAACCTCAAGAACGCAAGCGGGTTCCTGTTGGCGCGTGCCATCAATCTGGTGATACAGTTTGCTTTGTTGCCGTTTGCCATCGATCTGTTTCCGTCCTGGCGTGACGATATCATCAGTCTGGTGGTTATTTTCATTGCCGGCTGTATCAATTATCTGATTTGTTTACTGTTTTTCAAAAAATAAATACCATGAAAATCTATCGTGCGAATATTCTTTATACACCTTCTGCGGAACGCTTGGAGGTGTTGGAGCGCGGGTATGTGGCGGTAGGCGATGACGGCAATGTCATCGGCGCTTATGCTTCGCTGCCTGCCGAATATGAGGGACAGGACGTGACCGATTTCGGCGACCGGTTGCTCGTTCCGGCGATGAACGACCTGCATGTCCATGCGCCGCAGTACCGCAATCACGGCATGGCGATGGACATGGAGTTGTTGCCTTGGCTGAACACCTATACTTTCCCGGAAGAGAGCAAATACAAAGATACGGCATACGCAAAGCGTATGTACAGCCGTTTTGTGCGTGATTTATGGCGCGTAGGAACGATGCGTGCATCTATATTTGCCACTATTCATCCGGAGGCCTCGTGTCTCTTGGCGGACTTGCTTGACAAAGCAGGAATGGGTGGCTTGGTAGGACTGGTGGGCATGGATCGTAACGGTCCGGAAACGCTCAGTAACACGGTGGAGGAAGCCGTTGAAGGCACCAAGCGGGTGTTGGAGCATACGAAGAACATGCCGCTGGTATCGGCGATCGTCACGCCGCGTTTTGTGCCCTCGTGTACACCGGCCATGATGACGGCACTCGGTCAGTTGGCGCTTGATAAGCAACTACCGGTTCAATCTCACCTCAGCGAGAACCCGTCAGAGATAGCATGGGTAGCGGAACTGGAACCCGAATCGACCTGTTACGGCGACGCGTACCGGCGTTATCATATGTTCGGCGAGACACCGACACTCATGGCGCACTGCTGCTATACCGACGGAGAGGAGTTCGAATTGATGCGTCAGAACCATGTGTTCGCCGTGCATTGTCCGACGTCGAACTGCAACCTCGGTTCAGGCATTGCTCCGATACGCCGTTTCCTGACGGCCGGCATTCCGGTGGCTTTGGGTTCGGATGTATCCGGAGGAAGCGGTTTCTCGATCTTCAAAGTGATGCAATACGCGCTACAGATGTCCAAACTGCAGTGGAGAAACAGCGACCAGAAGGAGAATTTCCTTTCGCTCAGTGAGGCGTTCTGGCTGGCCACCAAGTCGGGCGGTTCGTTCTTCGGCAAGGTAGGTTCGTTTGAACCCGGCTATGCGTTCGATGCCCTGGTGATTGATGACAGCGATTTGAACTTCGACAACTACTCCCTGCCGCATCGTCTGGAGCGGTATATATACTTGGGTGATGACCGTCAACTGACGCACCGTTTCTGTCAGGGACGCGAGATACCGGAACCCGAATTGTAAATTGTACATTGAAAATTGTTCATTACCCGGAAGGACTGCCTTTGGCTGATTATTTGGCGTTGGAGGCAGAGATGGTGAAGACGGTGAGTGAGCCGACGCTCTTTACGTGGATCGTCTCGCCGACAGTCATCTACGGCCGTCATCAGCAAGCCGAGGTAGAGGTGAACGAGGCCTATTGCCGCGAGCACGGTATAGCGGTCGTACAGCGGCAGAGCGGGGGAGGATGTGTGTATGCGGATGAAGGCAACCTGATGATCTCGTTCGTGACGCCGTCTACGCATAGCGAGCAGGTCTTTAAGGACTTCCTGACGCTTATTGCTAAATCCCTGCAAACCAAAGGACTGCCGGCTGTCTCGACGGAGCATAACGATATCCTTGTGGACGGTCGCAAAGTGTCAGGATGGGCGTGTTATACGTGTCCTACAGGCACTATCGTTCACGGCACGATGCTTTTTGACGTGAATCTCGAAGCCCTGACGCAAGCCATCACACCGACCCGGGACAAGTTATGCAAGCACGGTGTCGCGTCCGTTCGACAGCGGGTCGCCAACCTCAAAGAAGTGACAAACGTGTTCATCGATATAGCGGACTTGCGAGCCTACCTCGAAAAATGGCTCAATAAATAAATCAAAAATCACAAATTAGCAATCATAAATTAGCAATCATAAATCATAAATAACTTATGGAAATAAGTGTACGTGCACAATCGATGCCGGAAAGCCCAATTCGCAAACTGGCAAAGTACGCTGACGAGGCCAAACTCGCCGGTATACATGTGTATCATCTGAATATCGGTCAGCCGGATATCAAGACACCGCCGCAGGCTTTGGAGGCAGTGAAGAATCTGGACACCGAGATCTTGGAATATTCGCCTTCTCAGGGACTCAAATCTCTGCGAACGAAGATGGTGAGTTATTATGCCAATTACGGCATCGACCTCTCGCCGGATGAGATCATCATCACTGCGGGCGGTTCGGAGGCGATCATGTTCGCCTATATGAGTTGTCTCAACCCGGGCGACGAGATCATTGTAACCGACCCGAGTTACGCCAACTACATGGCGTTTGCCATCTCTTGCGGAGCAGTGGTGAAGTCTGTGAAGACCGATATCAAAAACGGCTTCAAACTGCCGCCGGTGGAGGAGTTCGAGAAGCAGATCACACCTAAGACGCGAGCTATTCTTATCTGCAATCCGAATAACCCGACGGGCTATCTGTACACCAAACAGGAGATGCGTCAGATACGTGACCTTGTGAAGAAATACAACCTCTATCTCATCTCGGATGAGGTGTACCGCGAGTTCATCTATACCAAGTCGCCTTATATTTCTGCGTGCCACCTCGAGGGCATCGAAGAGAATGTGGTCCTTGTGGATAGTGTCTCCAAGCGTTACAGCGAGTGCGGTATCCGTATCGGTGCGCTTATCACGAAGAACAAAGCCGTGCGTGAGGCGGTCATGAAATTCTGCCAGGCGCGCCTCAGTCCGCCTTTGATCGGTCAGGTCATTGCCGAGGCATCGCTCTCCACGCCCGAGGAATACATGCAGGAGGTGTACGACGAGTATCTGGGAAGACGTAATTTCCTCATCGACCAACTCAACCAGATCCCGGGTGTCTTTGCACCGGCGCCTACGGGTGCTTTCTATGTGATGGTCGAACTGCCGGTGGATGACGTGGAGGATTTCTGCAAATGGTGTCTGACCGATTTCAATTACGAAGGAGCAACTATCATGATGGCACCCGGTACCGGTTTCTATACCGATCCCGAAGAGGGACGTCATCAGGTCCGCATGGCGTATATACTCAATAAAGAGGACCTCGGCAAAGCGATGACTGTCCTCCGCAAAGCTCTTGAAGCATATAACGCGTAATATAGCCCTCCTCTGCCTGTTGTTATTTGCGCCTTTCGCACACGCAATAACGATTCTTTCGTCCGGAGCAGACATGTCGGATAGCCTCTTGTCCGCTATCCGGAAGCATGATACGGTCGTGCTGGACGGTTCGTCAGGGGAGTTCATTATCGGACATACTATCGTGCTCAAACACATGGAGCACAAAACGATTATAGGTACGCATGACGCCTGTCTGCGTACCCGTTTTCGTCTTACGCCGGATATACGGGCTATGCTTGATAGCGCGGATGTGATGAGTTTCTCTACCGGCGGAGAGGGTGGTGTGCTCTCCAACGGACAGAACGTGCGTGAGCAGCGCGAACTAAAAACCCGCCAACTGTTTATTGACCGTTTTAACGACCCCGAAGAGTCTTTCCGCGCTTCCGGTTGTATTCAGTTATCTCATTGCCGGGATATAACTGTTCGCGGCTTGCATCTGCAAGGCCCCGGGGCTATTGATGTAGGAGGCAATGACCTCTTGGGCATGGATCATTCCGCCCGTATCTTCATTGATAGTTGTGTCTTCATGGATGGCATGGATGGCAATCTGGACATCACTTCGCAGTCCGATTCGATTACGGTCTCTCATAGCTATTTTGGTTATTCGGAACGCAGTTACGACCACATGAACTCTAATCTTGTCGGCGCTGCAGATAGGGTAGTGGCGGATAGAGGCAAACTGCATGTTACCTATGCCTATTGTACATGGGGAAAAGGTTGCCGCCAGCGAATGCCGATGGTGCGTTTCGGTACTATTCTCTTGGATCATTGCCGATGGGAATGTACTACGGAACATCCGGCGGTCGATGCCCGCCGTGAATCAACGGTCACCATCATCTCACCCTCTTTCGGTCCCGGCATCACCATTCCTTACCACTCTGCCCCCGATGCCCAATGCGTCATCCGGTAAATTGAGTAAATATAAGTCTGGCAGCTTATAAACTACGAATTAGATTGGCAATGCGTCAGTGCGTACTTCGGTATGTACTGCTTTTGCTTTTGTTTCCTTGGGTTATGCCAGACACCCTGCATAGAGAAAGCATAAGCAGTATTTTTTTGTACCTGCTTATGATAAAATGTGATCTTTGACGTATTGGATTACCGTAAAACCTCAAATTACTGAATAAAAAATCCTTAAATGGCTAAAAATTTTCAAAAATATTTGCATATATCAATAAAATGTAGTACTTTTGTGGCCAAAATGGTGGCCAAACAGCCACCTTATAGGATGTTTTATTGATAAATTACAGTTAAAAACGAATAAAAAGGTTACATAACAATAACCTTTTAGTCGCAAAGTAGATAAGATGTTTATGAAACAGGTAAGCGTAAAGAAGGCATTGCAAGCTTGGGAAGGCATCCAACCAATCTCGGAGAAAGACCGAGAGCGGCTGAGTCGTCGGTTTACCATCGACTACAACTATAACAGCAACCATATAGAGGGTAATACCTTGACCTATGGTCAAACTGAGATTCTGCTATTGTTCGGAAAGATAATAGGTGAAGCGACTGTGCGTGATATACAGGAAATGACGGCAAGTAATGTGGGACTTAAGATGATGACGGAGGAGGCCAAAACGCAGGACATGCCGCTGACCCAGAATTTCATCCGCACATTGCATCAAACATTACTGCGAGAAGATTATACTGTCTATCGTAACTTGCCCGGAGGTGTCCAAACGAGTTATACCATCCATGCCGGACAATACAAAACGCGTCCTAACTCGGTGATTACTCGCTATGGCGACCGCTTTGAGTACGCTTCTCCGGAAGAGACGCCTGCATTGATGGCTGATCTTATTAACTGGTATAACTCCGAGGAGGAAGCAGGTCGGTTATCGCCAATTGAGTTGGCGGCGTTGTTCCATTATCGCTATATTCGTATTCACCCGTTTGAAGACGGTAACGGTCGTATAGCCCGACTGATGGTGAACTTCATCCTGTCGCGGCATGGCCTGCCGATGATTGTGGTGCGTAGTCGCAAGAAAAAGGATTATCTGGAGGCGTTGCATCAGGCAGATCTGATTGTAGGCAAAGTGCCGAGTGATGGTGCACATGCTACCATCAAGGATATTGCACCTTTCGTACAATATTTCCAAGGATTAGTTGCCAACGAGATATACCACGATTACTTGTTTGTGACGCATAAAGCGGAGAATGTATGGTGGTACGACGGAGAGATGATAGAGTTCCGGACACCGAACTACGCGAAGATTCTGCGAATAATGCAGACGCAACCGGCATTGACGCAAGAAGATATGCGGGATGAGTTAGGTATCAGTTTGACAGCAGTGCGTAAATTAGTAGGACAGCTGACTGAGAAAAACTATGTAGAGAGGAATACGAAGGATGGTTCTTGGCGAGTGTTTATTACTCCGTCCATCTAATTATATGTAATAGAACAACATCCTCTTAATAAAAGCGGTAATCCAAAGCGGTTCACCGCTTTTTGTTATATCCCGCCACCGAGATCAGGCTTATGCGAATGCTTCAATTGGGGCAACGCCGTTGCCACAATTAGAAAATCAAGGCGAATTTCTCACAAACATACAAGATTTATATAGGCAGAGTTTCGGAAACGAGGCTCTGTTTTTTTGTGCCCGCTTTTCTGCTTGCAGATGTATCAAAATTTGTAAACATCAAAAATACTTTCCTATATATTTGCGTATATCAGAAAAAAGTTGTACCTTTGCAGCGTTTTTGTGTAATTACACAAAATGAAAAGAATAATTAAAGCAATATGGCAGATATTAGAGTATTCATAAGTAGCGTCCAAAAGGAGTTCGCCAACGAACGGCGGCAACTATGCGACTACATCCGAACAGATGGTCTGCTTGGGCGGTTCTTTGAACCCTTTATCTTCGAAGACATGCCGGCTTCCGAGGTCTCCGCACACCCGAATTTATCCAAGCGGACGACTTCTGGACGATTATTTATCGTCAGGAAAAAGTGTCAGACCCAGCCGAAAAAGTGTCAAACCCGACCGAAAAAATAACAAAGCAGGGGCAAAAAGTAACTGAGCTCGGTGAAAAAGTAACTGAGCGGCCTCAAAAAGTAACGGAGCTAGACGAAAAAAGTAACGGAGCAGAGCAAAAAAGTAACCAAGTGCGCTTGACTGCAAAACAGAGAAAAGTGTTAGAGTTCTGTGATGAGATGCCACGCACGGCACAGGAAATTTTGGATATGGTGGGAGTCAAGTATCACACCAAAACATTGGATCAGTATATCAATAAGTTGGTAGATGCTGACTTGTTACGTCCTACGGGAGCCAAGATTCATGACTCCAATCGTCGTTACATCACCGCTCACCCATCCACCGACCGAAGAGCGGAAATGACCGAGTCAAGACAGAAAAACAAAATCCAAATAGACAACCAAAACAAGAATAAACCCAATTTATTAACTATAAAAGTTGTGCCCGACACGAATTTAGGGAAAATAATCATGAAGAAACTATTTACTCTTTTGCTTGCTATGGTGTTAAGTGTAGGAACCTTGTTTGCAAAAGAATACTCTGGCACATGTGGTGAAAATCTTCATTGGGTGTTAGATACCAATACTGGTATTCTTACTATTTCGGGTTCTGGAGTGATGACTGATTACGTTCCAATAATAAATCCAGCTCCATGGAATCAATATGCATCCTTAATTTCCCATGTCCGAATACAAGAAGGCGTGACTACAATTGGTGACTATGCGATAGATCAATTATCAAATTTGCTGTCAATTAGTATTCCAATATCTATAACAACAATTTCTTCTAACAACTTTTCCGGTCTTACGGCATTAGATTCAATACATTGGGATAATAATAATATTCGAAATCAAGTTTTTGGATCATATAGAGAACAGATTAGTGCCGTAACTTTTGGCGTTAATATGGATACTATACCAACTAGTTTTTGTTCTGGGATGAACCACATTACAAAAATTATTATTCCAGATAATGTGAAGTTCGTAGGACGTGAAGCTTTCTCCAATTGCAATTCGCTTACAGATATAGTAATAGGAAAAAATGTAGAGGATTTTGGTTATAATGCCTTTTATAAATGTAAAGCATTGGAGAATGTGTTTTGGAATTCTACAAAATATGATGATTGGAATCCATTCTTTTATCTATCACCAACTTGTTGTTGTGGTAAAGGGGATTGCGGAACGACGATTCCTATAAAAACGCTTATATTTGGAGATGATGTAGAAAATATCCCTAGTGACTTTTGTGATGGCATATGTTATTCGTTAACATCAATTATTTTAGGGAAAAACATCCGAATTATAGGAAGCAATGCATTTTATATGTGCTGCAATATAAAAGAACTAATCATTCCTGACAAGGTGGATTCTATTCATTCTGATGCATTTTCTGGATGTAGTAGTTTAGAGAAACTCTATATTGGAAAAAATGTTTCATATATATCGGAAGCAGCATTTAATGGTGCAGAAATAAAGCATCTCACTTGGAATGCAAAATACTGCAAGCCTATTTATAGTAGTTCCAACTATATTATGGATTGGTGGGAAGGAGAAGAGATAGAAACCATCATAATTGGTGAAGATGTTGATACCATTCCCGGCAATTTATGCAATCTTTCAAAAATAGAAGAATTGGTTATCCCTGACAATGTAAAGGTGATTGAAAGAGAAGCCTTTGGCAGTTGTTACAAATTGAAAAAACTCAAAATAGGCAAACAGGTAGAGCGGATTGATAGTCTTGCAATAAGTCATTGTGAAGCATTAGATTCTATTATTATTCCTGATAATGTGCGTGAATTAGGGTACGATGTATTTAGCAGATGGTATGATACGATAGATTATATCTATGTAGGCAAGGGGCTCAAAAATATTAAAGAGAAGGCATTAACGTATAATTTATGCAAAACAATGCATTGGAATGTCCCAAAGTGTGATGAGAATATCAAGAACTGGCCTCGTAAGTGCGATTCAATTGTATTGGGAGGGGCAGTCCGAGAAATTCCAGATGAGTTCATTGAATGTCAAAATAAAACGCTCATAATTCCTGACGGCATAACGTCTGTTGGGGCCAAAGCATTTTCCGGCGGTGATTCATTGGAAAACCTTATTATAGGTAAGGGTCTAAAAAGTGTTCAATGGCGTTCCTTTAACCTGTCTCCCAAAAGTACTTTGACCATTTCTTGGAATACTGAAAATAGCGATTGGAGCAATTTGCCATATTATGATTCTCCGTGGAATGACAACATTAAATCAAATACTACTGCATTTAATTTTGGAAACACAGTAAAAGTTATTCCTCCAAATTTATGTTATTCTTTTAAAAGGATAAAATCCATTACTATTCCAAATTGTGTAGAAGAAATAAGCGAAGGCGCCTTTATTGACTGTGATTCATTACAATTTATAAGTATGGCTAACAGTGTTTCTAAATTAGGCAAAGACGCTTTTGCGTGGTGTAGTAATTTAAAATCAGTGAATTTGTCAAAACAACTATCCGAGGTTCCTTCTGGATTGTTTAACGGTTGCATTTCTATGCAATCTATAGATATTCCAGATGGTGTACATAAAATAGGTAATAGTGCTTTCGGAGTATGTTCCAATATGATGAAAGTAACGTTACCAACGAGTATTGACACCATTGAAGGAGCCGCTTTTTGGGGGTGTTATAGTTTAATGTCTCTCAATGTGCCAGATGAAGTATCCTATATCGGTGAGTCTGCATTTTCCGGCGTGCCAAATATTCAATATAATGGCTCTGCCAGTTGGGGATGGGGTTCCCGATATTGGGGAGCAAGATCAATGAATGGTTATGTGGATTCTCTTCTTGTGTACTCTGATAGCACAAAAGAAAGGCTCTTGGCATGCTCACCGCAAGTGGAAGGACATTTGAATATTCCCCAAAATGTGAAGTATATAGGAGAGTTTAATACAGAGGTCTTTTCTCATTGCAATAAATTGATTTCTGTTGGTATCCCGGGTAGTGTAGAAGGTACTGGTAATGAAATTTTCTACTCGTGCGATTCTTTAAAATCAGTCCGATTTGAAGAGGGAGTCCAGAGTATAGGTTCTTATTTGTTTAAAGCTTGCAATAGTTTAGAGGAGGTTACTTTGCCCAGATCTTTAACAGAAGTAGGGTCTAACATTTTTATCGGGACCTCTTTATACAATGATAAAAAACTTTGGCATGATGGAGTAATGTATAAAGACAATTGGGTAATAACAGCCATTAATGATTCTGTGCCTGAGAAACTATATTTGCAGAAAGGAACAATCGGTGTTGCAGAGATGGCATTAAGCCTTTCCAAAATAACATCTATACACATTCCAAGCAGTTTAAAGTATTTCAACAGCCATTTCTCATCCTATGAAAACTTAAAGGACATTTATGTGGAGGATTTGTCAACATGGTGTAATATTGATTTTCAATACGGGAATCCATTATCATATGCTCACGATTTGTATGTAAGTGATACCATACTTACTCACTTGGATATTCCTGAAGGTGTTACTCAACTTCACGACTACGCTTTTCAAGGAGATACAAATATTGTCAGCGTAGTTGTTCCTACAACAATTGATACGTGTGGGTATAATGTATTTGATGGATGTTTTAATATTGAAAAAATTCAGTGGAATGCAATCCATTGCAAAAGAGATTATTGGGCACATGAACTTTTTGCTCCGGAAAAAGTAAAAGAATTTACGTTCGGAAAAGACGTGCAACTAATTCCATACGGACTATGTGAAGGCTTAGCATGCTTAGATACGATTCACTTGTATGATAAAGTTAATGTCATTCAGGACAGAGCATTTAAGGATTGTTATGCAAATTTTGTTATTTGTGAAGCCACCACTCCTCCTGCAATTGTTTTTGATTATTATTATGATGATCCTTTTAGCAGTTGTAACGAAGCCTTATATGTACCTGCAGAAAGCGTAAACGCATACAAAAACAGCGAAGGTTGGAGTAATTTCTATAATATTTATCCTATAGGATTAGTTGCGACTAACGTTGATTCAACTATTGTAGAAGTATATGATAACTATGTTCAAATATCATGGCAGTCAGTTCAAAATGCAAGACGATATGAAATTAGTATAAATAAGGACTCTATTATTGTATATCAATTAACTTTTGACTCATATGGTCATTTAACAGATTACAAACATAGTATACCTAATCGAAATCGTACATCAGCTACAAAATTAGAATCTCATGGATGGCAATACACGATAGAAGATTTAACCCCTAATACTTATTATACATACAAAATAGAAGCATTCACATATAATAATAGTATTATAGCATCATACGAAGGAGAATTTACTACATATCCAGATGCAACAGTAGACATCAACAACATACAAGAAGACAAGAAAAATAGTGATAAACTCCTCCGCGACGGACAAATCTTCATCCTCCGCGGGGACAAGACCTATACTCTTCAAGGACAAGAGGTGAAATAACGTGTGTCCATTGTCAGGGATTGTATCCCGTCCCAACCGCCATGCATCATCGCGTGGCGGTTTTTCTCTCTTCGTTCCGTTCGCTGTACTTTAGTGCCGCGTATCTTCTTACGTCGTCCATTGCCCGGCATGCCATGCCGATATATAAAATTTGCACTGGCATAAATGGCATAAGTGGCATAAACTATCTTATCATCCCTGTTTTCTGCCATTTCTGCCACTTATGCCACATCATTTTTTGTTCTGTGATTTTTTGCATTGCACATTCAGCACTTTCTGCACTTTCTCGTACCAAAGTGCAAGTAGTGCAAATAGTGCAATGATATTTTTTTATATTTGCGACCCATTTGCCATAACCTTAGTACTGTATGGGGTCCCCGCAAATTTTAATTTTTGCGGGTGAAGAAGTGCCTCGGATGGCACTTCGAGTGTTGCAAGCAACACATAGAACTTTCGGAGGCAATGGTCGCCCCTGCCATTTAGCATGGAGAATTGCCTTGAATTGGCAATTCGAACGGAAGGAGCAGTGGGGAGCGTCGCTCCGACCATAGAACAAGGTATGGCCTTTGCGACCCATTTGCCGAACGCGACCGTTAGTGGTTCTTGTATATTCTTAGTCATCCGTTAACCATTGACATGGGTATTTCGAGGGCATGCCGAGGGTTCACCGCACACGACTCGCTTACCGTACGGATACGGAACATAACTCACATCTCACCCTTACGATAAATGATAGAAATACGGCGTAATCAGCAGACCTTGCGCTGACGCTGCGCTGAAGGTATACATAGCATTTGCCTCCGATATTACTCCGAGATTACCCTTGCTTGCCTCCGATAACTGTTTTGTAACTCACAAGAAATAAGCTACTTACGAAATGTTTTTTTTACCCTATAGATACGTTCAGGATGCGAACGAGATGCGTACGAGATACCACAATAAAAGGTCTATAGGTCAAAACGTAGGCTGTTTTGAGGTATGTATTTGCCAATAGGTCAAAACGTAGGCTGGATTATAGCCTGCGTTTTTAGTTGTCTACGCGGCTCCCCAAGCCGCATACTACGCAATCCCCAAACGGAGGTTA
>JAFVHA010000150.1 GCA_017478035.1 Paludibacteraceae bacterium
ATCCACCTTCATGCCGAAACGCGTGCGCAGAGAAGAACCGATACCGCTGATACCTAACGGCGCCGCATCGAAATGACGGCAAAGGAGGGAGAATTTCATCTGCGGGTTCTTCTCGCGTACATTCACCACGCCGTCGAAATCGGCATTCAGGTGCGGGTCGGCGATACGGAAGCGCCCAGCATATTTCTGAGGCTCATAGCGGCCGTTGATATGCATGTCGTTATAGGTATAGCCGTTATAGGTCAACTCGCGTACATATGCTTTGATATCTCCCCGCACCTCAGTAGCGTGCAGAGAGTCGCCGGCATCGATAGTGCCTTTGGAGGCGAAATCGAGGGTGACAGAACTGAGCGGGGCATGACCGAGCATATGGCCCAGCCGGAACTTTCGTCCCACTATCTTCGCATCATACTCCATATGCTCGAATAACGAATCGGCGCGGAAGGTACCGTCGGTAGTGATGGCTCCCAAGGCGGTACGGAAAGCGCCATGGAGGGTCAGGTCATGCAACCGTCCTTCCGCCAGACCGCGATAATGAATCGTCCCCAGGCGATGCACCGGTTCGGGCAAGCGGATAGGGCGTCCGTACAGGCGTGACAGGAAGTCCTGCACACGTGCGGCATTTGTCTGCAGATCAGTCAGGTTGGCACGGAGATAGGGATTGTCCAGATCGGGCAGACCCACCGCACTCACGTTACCTTCGAGCACCGTATTGCCGTCATACCGGATGGAGATGGCATTCAGACTGAGTGAGTCAAGCGAGCCGCCTACATCGCCGCTCAGCGCTATCGGTTTGTTCAAACGCGCGAGGCGCGGTATAAAGAGCGCGAGGTCGGACGGCACCAACTCCGCCTTATGGAACTGCAGACCGAATTGGATATCGTGCGCCGACTTGCTCAGATATAACGTATCTCCCTCGGGGAAACGTATCTCCACGCCACTCATGTCCAGACTGGAGTGCGGCAGTTCAAGCGCCAGCGTCGGCATCGTCAACAGCGTATCATTGAGAATCAGACGGGCCTTCAGATCATCTATATCGAACCTGGTCATGAGTGCCTTTTTGGTTATCTGTCCCGTCAAGGTAAGAATCTCGGCATCCAGTTCCTCCTCGCTCAGATGATGGAGATCCATCGTGGCATGATCCAGATGCGCCGTATAATCCTCAACCCTCAAACGGATATTATCCAGACGGATATCCCGCACGGAGACCAGACTCTGCAGAGGGCTGTTTTTTTGCTCGTCGGACGGGGGAACAAGGAAGGCGTAATTCCAGGTGCTGTCGGGCAGATGATAGATATTCGCCACGACGTCCCGAAGGCGGACATGACTGAACCGTATCTCGTTATCGCGAAGCGCGGCAGGGCGGAAATGGGCATAGAGTTCTCCGGCGAACAGCAAGGTATCATGCTGCTGGTCTTCGATATAGACATCGCGGATAGCGACCCGCGCAGGGAAATGATACTCCATCTCTCCGATGGTGGCGCGCGTACCGAACGTGCGGGCAAGTTCCTCCGCCACAAGACGTACCACGGCCGTCTGCACTTTGTCGCTCATCAGCGCCCCGACCAGCATACAGGCAAGCAGCAACACACTGACGATAAACACCGCTAATATGTAAGCGATCCGCTTCATTGTAACTTTTGCGACCGCAAAAGTACAACTTTTTTTGCATATATGCAAGAAAAATCAGAGATTTTTCAGTTTAATGCTGAAAGTTTTCCTCTTTCCGCTTCCTCGCGACATAGACGACTGCAAAGATAAGGAAAACTATCCAGGGCACATCGCCCACCGGAGAATGAAAATCATATTCACCGATTGCGCCGCCTCCGGAACCGCCTCCGACCGGCTGTCTTTCTCCGTGTGCCACATCGTACCGGTCTCCAACAGACTTTACAGACTGAGCAAGTAACATCTTCATGTACGCCTTTCGACTAATACATTACAAAGATACGAAAAATAGTTGACCTATGCAAATAAAAAATTAAAAATGCAAACCGTATTTTACAAAAAAATCGCCCAAAATGGACGATTCTTTTTTCGCTGATAATCAGAATGTTCTATATCTACTTATCGAGAGCAATACGAGGGCAACACGAGAGCGTTACCTGAGCAACACGAGAGCGACACAAGCTGATTAGCGAACGCGCTCGCAGTAGGAGCCGTCGCGGGTATCGATACGGATGATCTCGCCCTCGTTGATGAACAGAGGAACACGTACCTCGGCGCCGGTCTCGACGGTAGCCGGTTTGAGCGTGTTGGTGGCCGTATCGCCTTTCAGACCCGGCTCCGTATAGGTTACCTGCAATTCTACTTTCGTCGGCAGTTCGGCGAAGAGAACGGTATCGTTCGATGCGTCGGATACAACCTCAACGACCATGCCCTCCTTCAGGAAATCGACACCGGTAATCAGGTCATGACCGATGGGCACTTGCTCAAAAGTCTCGTTATTCATGAAGATATAGTCATCTCCCTCCTTATACAGGAACTGATACGGACGGCGCTCCACGCGTACATCCTCCAGTTTCTCCCCGATATTGAAGCGGCGCTCAAGCACGCGGCCGTCCACTACATCTTTGAATTTGACACGCATAATTGTGTTTCCTTTTCCCGGCTTTACATGCAGGAACTCGATTACGAAATACAAACGGCCGTCCATACGGATACATACGCCGTTTTTGATGTCTTGACTGTTGATCATAAAGTGATTAGCGATTTAATTATTTACAATTTACAATTTTATTTTCTGAAAATCGCTGCAAAATTACAAAAATTCTTGCATATATGCAAATTTTTCACTAATTTTGTCGCCAATTTGATGAATACTATGGAAACAATACGTACTTTTTTCGGTTCTGTGGACATATGGCAGGTGTTATCCTCCTTTGTCTTTCTGATTGCCATCATCGATCCGTTCGGCAATATTCCCATCACTATTGCGATGGAGAAAAAGGGCATCAAGATTCATGCCGGCAAGGTGTGTCTGGCCAGCATGACCATTTTGTTGGCGTTCCTCTTTCTCGGCGAATGGATTTTGAAACTCTTCGGCGTACAGATTGAGTATTTCGCCATCGCAGGAGGATTCATCATCTTCCTCATGGCGCTGGAAATGATTTTGGATGTGGTTATTTTTCAGAACGACAAGTTAGAGGGGGAGATGAAGAGTGCGAGTACGATTGTTCCGCTTGCATTCCCCATGTATGCCGGCCCGGGAGCTTTCACCGCCCTGCTCGCCATCACGGCCGAGTACAGCATCGGAAGTCTGTGTATCTCGTTGCTGCTTTGTATGCTGGTGTTGTATATTGTGCTGATCGGTACGCACTGGCTCACCAAATACCTCGGTACCGTATCGCTGTATATCATACGTAAGTTCTTCGGCATCATCGTACTGGCCATCGCCTGCAAGCTGATGTTCGGAAATCTTGCGGCTGTGTTCTAGAACGATCTAAATAATAAAGATATGAAAAATTTTAGTGAAATGACTATTGCGTTGGCAAGTGACCACGCAGGTTTCGGACTCAAACAAGCTATCCAACTGTTTCTGGAGGATAACGGAGCAAAAGTGAAAGACTTCGGCTGCTTCAACACCGAGAGTTGTGACTATCCCGATTTCGCCCACCCGATGGCAGAGGCTATCGAGAAAGGTGAGTTCGAGTTCGGTATTGCTATCTGCTCGACGGGAAACGGTATCACCATGACTTGCAACAAGCATCAGGGCATCCGCGCCGCATTGTGCTGGGATACCAAGTTGGCAGAGTTGGCTCGTCAGCACAACAATGCGAATGTGCTCGGTTTGCCCGCCAATTTCATCTCGGCGGTGAAAGCACTGGATATTGTCCGGACGTTCTTCCAGACGGATTTCGAAGGCGGTCGTCATGAGCGTCGTGTTAACAAGATCGCGCTTCACTAACGCATTGCGCTGTTATTGGAATTACGCGCTGAGCCGCTTCGGCTTGGTGCGTATTTCGCATATGCCGATGTTCGTTTCTGTCGAACCGGCGGCCATATGCCAATTGAGGTGTCCCGAGTGCCCCGTGGGACAAGCCAAGACCGCTGCGCTGACAGACCGTTTCACTGACAGACCGGCTACGCCTGACAGAGTACAGACCGAATTACCTTTGATGCCCCGCGAAGTATGGGAGCGGACGCTTTCGGAAGTCCGCGAGACGGCATGGGTGATGCAGTTCTATTTCCAGGGGGAGCCGCTGCTCAACAAAGACCTGCCGCAGATGATATCCGAGGCACATAAAGCGGGACTCTATACCATCGTCAGCACGAACGCCCAGGCGCTCACGGAGGAGATGGCGCAGGCATTGGTCGCCGCCGGGCTCGACCGCATCATCGTATCCATGGACGGACTGACAGAAGAGAGTTACGGCGCCTACCGTATAGGAGGCTCGCTCGAGCAATGCAAAAAGGCACTGAGATATCTTCACAAAGCTAAATCAGTCTGTACTCTGTCAATGAAACGGTCTGTACTCTGTCAGCAAAGCGGTCTAACCATAGAACTGCAAGTTCTACGATTAAAAACCAACGAGCACGAATGGGCGGAGATGAAACGCGTGTATAAAAGCCTCGGCGCCGACCGGTTGGTGTTCAAGACCGCACAACTATACGACTATGCGGACGGTCATCCGCTGATGCCTTCCGACCCGCGATACAGCCGGTATATACAAGGGAAAGACGGTAAGTACCACCGCCGCCAACTACGCAAAGGCTGCTTCCGCGTATGGAGCGGATGCGTCATCACGACGAACGGCGA
>JAFVHA010000151.1 GCA_017478035.1 Paludibacteraceae bacterium
CTTACCCTCCAAATGAGCAATACGCTCACGGAAATCAACAGAACTCCTTCGGATGATTCCGTGTACCTCATACCCTTTCTCCAACAAAAACTCCGACAGATAACTTCCGTCCTGTCCCGTCACTCCGGTTATTAACGCAACTTTTCCCATTTTCAACTTAGTCCTTTTCTACTTGGTCCTTTTCTACTTAGTCCTTTTCACTCAAGCTTGTGTCTTTTTTATAGCTTGTGTCTTTTTTATAGCTTGTGTCTTTTTTATAGCTTGTGTCTTTTTGTTCCCTGTGTCCGTTTGGTCTGTTTTTATGTGGGCTTCCACGAACCTATTCATTAATTAAACTCGCGCACAAACTTACGCGCAGACCATACGTACGCACAAATCGGCTGCAAAGGTACAACATTTTTTTGAATTGTGCAAATATCTTTGATATTTTTTATAAAAAATTGCTTATCTTTCCTGTTTCACTCCTATTTCGTCCCGGATAACAGACAATCCCGTCCCGACTCAAATACAATCCCGCAACAACTCAATTACAATCCCGCAACAACTCAATTACGGAGCATTTACGGATCAACCACGGTCCAAAACCCAAAGACCACCCAATAATCACCCAAGGATCACCCAAGGATGAATGCCTGAAAATGACAAAAAGGTGCCTTATACTATATATATACTTTGTATATATATACATTTTGTTCGTTTTTTTTATTTGCATATGTCATTTTTTTTTTGTACCTTTGCAGCCGCAAAGGTTTTGAAATGATAAGAATTGCATTTACAACCGAGCTGCCCCAAGAAGGGTTCCGACGCCTGTTTTCAGATGCCGATAATTATCGGAAAACGTCGGATTTTAAGGAAGCTGATGTACTCGTCAGCACCTTTGATTACCGCGTACCCCGGGAGATGATTGAAGCGATGTCCGACTTGCGTCTGATTGCCAATTTCGGAGCAGGCTTCAACAATATTGATTTGGACGCATGTCGAGAACGCGGCATTCGTGTCACCAACACTCCGCAACCGGTAATTGAACCGACAGCAGAACTGGCTTTCGCGCTGATGATTGATGTCGCAAGACGAGTCAGCGAGTTCGACCGCCTCGTTCGTGCGCAAAACGCACGGTTTGGCGTCATGAACAACCTCAGCCATTCCTTATACGGCAAAACACTCGGAATACTCGGAATGGGTCGGATCGGCCAGGCGCTAGCACGCCGCGCTTTGGCTTCTGGAATGCGTGTCATCTATCATAACCGCCACAACCTGAATGTGGACTATGCGCAGTATACCGATTTCCAGACACTCCTTCAGGATAGCGATTATCTCTCGCTCAACCTGCCCTACACGCCCGAAGTGCATCATATCATCGGGAAACCGGAGTTGGGAATGATGAAGCGCACAGCATACCTTATCAATACTGCGCGTGGCGCGCACGTGGACGAAGAGGCTTTGGTCGAAGCCCTGAAAAGCGGCATCATTGCCGGCGCGGCCTTGGATGTCTACGAGCATGAACCGCAAATAAGTCCGGAACTGTTAAAAATGCCGAACGTGGTGCTCTCTCCGCACACCGGAACAGGCACATGGGAAGGACGCATCGCCATGTGCGAGAACGTGACGGATAATATCCTTGCGTTTGCCAATAATGAAATCAACAAAATGAATATAGTATTATGAAAAAAATTCTCTTTTTAGTGGCAGCTTCCTTCATGCTGGCAAGCTGCGGAATGATGCAAAACACAACAACAGGTACACAATCCTCTGCAGTAAGTAGTAATCAGTCTACCGCCATCACAGCAGGACAAAGTGCCGGAACTGCCCTCCAGGCCTTGTACACGCAGTACAAAGCGGATGGCAAGTACGACTACACCAACCTGCAAAACATCATGAACACGGTGACCCTTATCGGCAATTGCGAAGGACTCAAACAAAACTACAAAGAACAGGGTTACCTGTCCGATTTCAGCAAAGGGATGATTATCGGTTCGTTAGGTCTCGTTACTCAGAATAACGTTGAGACCGTAACCTCTAATCTATATGAGATGGTCAAAGACAGCGAGCCGGTTCAGGAGAACAAGGCACAGATCCAAAGCGGACTGAATACAGCTGCTACTTATGCCAACACCGCCGCACAGTACGCCGGTGCCATCGGTTCCTTGTTATCGATATTCGGAGGACAACAATGACCCTTGTCGAGCGATTCTTAAAATACGTCTCGTTTGAAACGACGAGCGATGAAAACAGCAGTTCCGTTCCCTCTACGAATGGACAGATTGTGTTTGCACGCTATCTGGCGGACGAACTACGCGCTATCGGCTTGGCCGACGTCTCTTTGGATGACAAAGGCTACATCATGGCCACCCTGCCCTCCAATGACCAATGCCAAACGCCTACCATCGGCTTCATCGCCCATATGGACACCTCGCCGGACGCAAGCGGAAAGGATATAAAAGCGCGTATCATCCGTTACGAAGGAGGAAACGAACAAATCGACGACCGCTATGTTGGTCAGGACATCATCGTTACGGATGGCACCACCCTTCTCGGAGCGGATGACAAAGCAGGTATAGCCGAGATTGTCACGGCCATGGAGTACCTCATTCAGCACCCCGAGATCAAGCACGGCAAGGTGCGTATCGGTTTTACGCCGGACGAAGAGATAGGACGCGGAGCGGACTTTTTTGACGTGGAGGCTTTCGGCGCCGATTTCGCTTATACCATGGACGGCGGAGCAATAGGCGAACTGGAGTTCGAGAACTTCAACGCCGCTTCGTGCAAAATTCATATTCACGGCTTCAACGTGCATCCCGGAACGGCTTATCATAAAATGCGCAATTCCATGCGTATCGCTACGCAGTTGGCACAACTCTTCCCTGCTGATGAGACGCCGGAACAGACACAAGGCTACGAAGGCTTCTATCACTTGGTCGGCATGAACGGTACAGTCGAAGAAACGACGCTCAGTTACATCATCCGTGATCATGACCGTGCGCGCTTTGAGCAACGCAAACAGACCGTACAGGCTATAGCGCGTCATATCAACGCAGAGTACGGAGAAGGCACGGTAGAGATCGAGTTACGCGACCAGTATTATAACATGCGGGAGAAGATCGAACCCGTTATGCATGTCATCGACTTAGCCAAAGAAGCAATGAAAGCGGTAGGTGTAACGCCTGTCGTCAAACCCATCCGCGGAGGAACAGACGGCGCTCGACTGTCTTTTGAAGGACTGCCATGCCCCAATATCTTCGCCGGAGGAGAAAACTTCCACAGCCGCTCCGAGTATCTGCCTATACCCTCACTCGAGGCCGCAGAACAAGTTATTTTAGAAATCATTAAAAAAGCATAATATGTTAAAAACAACTCCGTTTACTGATATCCATATTGCGTTAGGCGCAAAGATGGCTGAGTTTGCAGGCTTTAACATGCCTATCCAATACCCTATGGGTATTAACCAGGAACACATGATTGTTCGGGAAGGCGTAGGAGTCTTCGACGTGAGCCACATGGGTGAGTTCTGGGCAAAAGGCGAAAAAGCCCTGGAATTCCTGCAGTATATCACCACCAACGACCTGAGTGTCATTCCTGCCGGCAAAGCACAATATACTTGCATGCCGAACGGCAAAGGAGGAATCGTAGATGACCTGATCATCTATAAGTACTCCACCACGAAGTATCTCATGGTGGTCAATGCCGGTAATATTGACAAAGACTGGGCATGGGTCAATAAGATCAAAGACGAACATCCCGAGTGGAAAGAAGTATCCCTTGAAAACGCCTCGGACCGTTACGGACAGTTAGCCGTACAAGGCCCCAAAGCAACCGAACTGTTACAACTTCTCACCGACGCCGATTTGAAGTCTATCGACTATTATGCATTCCGCGAATGGAGTTTTGCGGGCGTTCCGGGCGTTATTCTCAGCAATACAGGCTACACAGGAGCCGGAGGATTCGAACTATACTTCCCTGCCGAAAAAGGCAAACAGATATGGGATGCACTCTTCGAAGTGGGCAAACCGTTTGGTCTGGCGCCTATCGGCTTGGGTGCTCGTGACAGTCTTCGTTTGGAGAAATGGTACTGCCTCTACGGACACGATATAGATGACACCACTTCGCCGCTTGAAGCAGGACTTGGATGGATCACCAAACTGGATGCCAAAGACTTCATCGATCGCGATTTCCTCAAACAGCAGAAAGCGGAAGGCGTAAAGCGCAAACTCGTGCATTTCGAATGCCTCGAGCGCGCTATTCCGCGTAACGGCTACGAGATATGC
>JAFVHA010000152.1 GCA_017478035.1 Paludibacteraceae bacterium
ACCTCCGTTTGGGGATTGCGTAGTATGCGGCTTGGGGAGCCGCGTAGACAACTAAAAACGCAGGCTATAATCCAGCCTACGTTTTGACCTATTGGCAAATACATACCTCAAAACAGCCTACGTTTTGACCTATAGACCGTATTTTGGCTGGATTTTCACCCCTAAAAAAAGTATGGTATAATATATTTATATATTATAAAAAACTGCTCGTATCAGTTTTTGATGAAATCTATTTTCAAATTTTGTGTAAAGTTACTACATTTTTTTGATATATGCAAATAATTTTGCAATTATTTAGGGATTAAAAGCATATTTTTGAATGATTTTACCAATTCATATTATCGAGAAAAACATCCGCATCGGCAAAGTCAGACCAATCGTCTGAAACAGATGAAGTCTGGCTGTAGATGGGAGCGGAATCGGAGCTATATATGACGAGAGCGTCAGATGGATGCACAAGCAAACGAGTTATGCCATAAATGCCTCCGATGAGGATGACACTTGCGGCGGCTGCATACCACCATTTACGGTACAGCGGTCTGACTACTGGCTGCTGATTGCTGATCGCTTTTTTCAGTGTCCGTTCTTGCTGTTCAAAGAATCCTTCCGGCGTGCGGAACGGAGTTCGTTTGCTTACTTGTGTAAAGATATCTTGTTTCATTGGTGTGCGAGTATATAATTACTGATTTTTTCTTTAGCGAAATGGGAATTGGTCTTGGCGGCTCCGACAGACGAACCGGTGACGGTGGCTATCTCTTCGTACGGCAGTTCGTCGTAATAACGGAGGTTAAAGACCGTGCGCTGCATGGTCGGCAGCGTGAGGATGGCTTCTTGCATCAACAGCACAAGTCGGTCGCCGGTGTCGGTATAGCTGTCTGCCATGAGTGTGTTGATGAGCGGCGAGGCATCATCATCTTCGAGCGACAGGAACTCATGTCGAGAGCGAAGCCATTGCAGCGCCTCGTTGGTAGCAATCCGATAGACCCACGCGCGTTCGGAAGCCGCTTGACGCAGTTCGTCGAGGTGGGTATGAATCTGAATGAAAGTCTCTTGCAGCACATCTTGCGTGTCGTCATGGCTGACCACCATACGCCGGATATGCCAATAGAGCGGCCGCTGATACCGCTCTATCAGTTGTTCCGTCGTCACGCTATGTGCCAAAAGTCTCATCGTCTCATCTGCGCTCGGCGGGCTTTCTCGTCCTCGTAGATCTGGTTGATTTGCGAAGGCGTGAGAATCTTTCGGAACGATTTGTAATACTCTTCGCGCACGTCAAGGATAGCACGGCTCTGCGCAAAATTGTCCAGAATGCGTTTCTCGACCTGTTCATCACTCAGCGTAGTTCCTTCTGCGGGGCGCTCGTGACGATAGAGCACATGAATCGCGTGCAGTTTCTTGCTGTACTCCTTGTAGAGCGCACCGAACTGCTGTGCCTGTGCGTCGTTGAGCGAGAAAGCGGCGGTGTATTGCCGTACTTGTTGCTCAATGCGTTCTTTTCCGTTCTGACCGTTTGGCTGCTGTGCCGAAACCATTCCGAACGTCAGCATCAGCGCCATCACTACAAATACCATTCGTTTCATTTTGTGTGAATTTTAAAAAAAGTGTAACAAAAATTGTACCATTTATTCCTTGATCACCTTGCATGCTCCTTTGACACCGGCGACGCGGACGAGATAGACACCGTTGGGAAGGCCGTGGAGGTTGTAGTTGCCGGTAGTGGACGCAATCATCTTACCGGAAGCGTCAAAGATCGCCATACGGGCGTGATTGTTGTTGATGATCATCGCACCGCGTTGGGTTACCGGCACATTGTCCGCATTGACCGAACTGATGTTGGTCGGCGTGTTGTTGCCTGATTCCGTAAGCTGCATGGACTCCAGCGTCGGATAGCCTTTGGCGGCCATGATCGAGTCCCATTTAGCAGGCACTTCGACCGCAGCTGTGGAGAAATTACCGCCGGGCATGACTTGCACTTTGTTGCGTGCTGTGTCACCTGTAATGATGAAGATGGTGGAGTCCTTGCGCATACAGGGCACGGTCTTCTGGGTCGCTTCCGTGCGGTCATACCAAGGCGGAGTGGTCGTGGTCGCACCGCCTTCTGATTGCTCAATCCAGCGCGTGTATTGGTTCATCGTGTAGTCTTTTTGTCCGCCGGTGTTGGCGTAGAGGTTGGCGAACGCACGTTCTTTGACCGGTCGGCGTGACCAGACGATGAGGCTATCTTCCAGTTCGTCCAAGGTCTCGTATTCGGTAGCGAGGATACGGGCGGTGGGTTCGGTAATAAGGATTGTGCGAGGCGTGAACTGCTGGCTGCTTCCTAAGGCACACTGACCGCGTTGGGAGATATCCCATGCAATAAGTTGCATGATCTTCTGCGGGTCTTGGGTGGAGACCGCCATGTTATTTCCCCAGAGGAGTGCCGATGTGACGGTAACTGCCGATTCGTTGATACCTAAACCCTGACGCACGTGCAGCGGTTCCCATCCTACGCGCTGACAGGCGGCATCGTCTTCGAGAATACACCACGCCATCGGGTATCCGAATGTACCCATGCGGTTGGACTTGACGTAATAACCCATCATATTGAGGATAGCAAGGTTGAGGAAGCGACCGATACACATGTTCGCCTGCTCGTTGATTTGTCCTTGTCCGTTGTCGATGCCCAGTTGCCGCGCCATAGGACCATTGATGATGCAGTAGGGTGCCCAAGCGTGCGTGGAGAGGAGCGTGCGGCGGAACTCAGGACCTGCCATTGCCTTGGTCATGGCGATGAGAAGCGGCATATATTCGGGTTTGCAACCGGACATGATAGCGTTCACCGCTACATGCCAAGCGGTCACGTTACGATATGCGCCGGGCATGACGACCACCGTCTCGTGCCACTCGTAGTCGCAGTACTCCAGATAGCGGTTTGCCTCGTCGTAGGTAGGAGGGATAAACGGCAGACCGTCCGACCATTGCATGGATACAAAGAACGAGTCGATCTTGCGTATATCGCCCCAGAACACATCATCGCGCAGGTCACCGTGGTCTGCATTGACAGAGGCATCTATCTCGGCTTGTGTGATAGGCGTGGTTAATCCCGCGAGGATTTGCGGCCACGTTACATTACGAGTATTATCAATCAGTTGCTGCTCCGTGTGCGTGGCGAACGCACCCGGGTACTCAGCCGTACGCAGTACTGCGATACCGTTGTTATACGCCGTGTACTTGGCTTGGTCGGTGAAGCCCGGACCGGCTACCACTACCGCAGGGATGCCGAGGTACTCAGCTGCTATCGCAGAACCAGTTTCTTTGGGTGTGCAGATTCCGCAACCGCCGTTACCGCAGATGACGGCATCTACATGGTAATCAATCAGTTTCTGCTTGAACTCTTTCGCTTGCTGACGGTCGATACCCATACCGGCGTACGGACCTGCATAACCCATCACATCGGTTAGAAGAACGGTCACGTTCTGGTAGTTCTCCTCGATGATGCGTTTCAGTTCGGGGTGCGTGACGTGCGCCATGAAACTGACGCCGACGATAGCAATCGTCTTGTTGTCGAGGGTCGTCAGACGTGGCGCCTGTTCGATATGCGTGACCATACTGCGTCCGACAGGCGAGACTACAGCGTAATTACGGAACTCATCTTCCGGCGCATGACAAGTGGTGTCGCAGATGACACGACCGAAAGAAGGAAAGCTGATGGCGATTACCGCCATTAAGAGAAAGATTCGCTTCATTACTGTTGTTTTTATTTCGTGTTTCTGTCTATATGATGCAGGAAACGCGCAAAAGTTAAATCGCAGGCACAAAAAAATCCCACATGTGCAAGTTTTTGTGCAAAAAAACAAAGGCCGGCTTCACAGTCGAACCTTTGTTCCGTTTCAAAGAAACTAATCTACTTACTCACTTAGATACTTATATAGCGCTTCCCAGCACTTCCTATGGCTAAAATATACTTAATCGTTGATACTATTTCGTGTTAGTCGTCTATGCGGACAAACTCATAATTGCTGTTGAACTCAAGTTCGAGACCGGAATTGAGTTCGGCTTTCCAACGGCGGTCGTCTTTGCCCCACTCGGTAATGAAGGCGTTGGGGAAATTGGCTTTCACATATTGACGTACCAACTCTGGAATGAGTGCAGAAGGCACTTCGGTCTGCTTGCAATCCACTTTGGTAAGTTCGCCCGCCTTGTTGAATTCCAAAGAACGACCATCGTTGAACTTGACTTCGTACTCTGCGTCCAGCAAGCCTCTGTCCAACGTAACATAAGCGATTTGGGAGGCATCAAAATGTGCTGCAACGATGGCTTTTGCCTGTTCCGGTACTTGGTCGAAAGTGATCACTTGTTCTTTTGCGCAAGCCGTCAGGCTGCAGAGTGCGATAAGCACTACAGAAAAATACTTTTTCATAATGATTGACTTTTAAAAGGGTTAAACTGTTATTTATTGTAAATCCCGAATGGTCTTCGCCACGTTGATGAGGTGGTCGGCAACACGTTCGGAGTTCTGGGCAAGGGAGATATACTCGGTTCCGGCTTGCGGTTTGCAGATACCCAACGAGAGCCGTTGGATATGATTGCGCTCCATCTCGTCGGTCAGACGGTCGATCTCGTCCTCAATCTGGTTCGCACGTCCGAGCGCAGACATATCCATCTTATGGTATGCCTGCATGGTGGCTTCGTGGAGTTGGGCGATGAGGTGGTTCATCTGGTCAATCTCGTTGAGGGCGTAGTCAGAGAAACGTACCTCCTGTTGGCGCAAGCTGTCGGCGTACTCAACGATGTTCTTCGCGTAGTCGCCGATACGCTCCAAGTCGCTGACCGTGCGGATAGTGGAGACGAGATATTGGTGGTCAAACTGACTGAGTTGGTTATTA
>JAFVHA010000153.1 GCA_017478035.1 Paludibacteraceae bacterium
ACCGATGCACTTGCTTTTGTCCACCCCGAAAAACTTGGTCTGGCGTTCGTAGGTCAACAGGGGATCGGTCACCACGCGGAAGAAATAGGGCATACGGTCATGGCTCCTGTTGCCTTGCGTGCCCGCCTTGATCATCGCAATCACTTTGTCTATCTGCGGCTCGGCGGCATTGACCTGCTGCTGCACTTTCTGCGGGTCGCTCAGGTCGAACATCGGAGTCCAGTTGTCCGGCATCTTGACGGAGAAACCGGCATTCATGGTGATGCCCTTTCGCTTCAGTTCACGGCGTGCGTCCTCGCATACAAACCCTTGCAGGAAACCGTATGTAGCAACGGTGAAAACATAGTTGTCCTTCGCCAAGCGGATGTCGGCTTTGCGGATGAATTCGCGCACCAGAACCGGCAGTTCGTTCCAGTTGGTAGGCGTTACGAAACCCAACGGCTCGCCGTCTGCGAGACGGATTTCAGTACTTGCGGTCTCGATGGACTGCGCTTGTGTGCCGAGTGCTTCGGCGATACGGGTTGCCACATGCTGACTGTTACCCGTGGCGGAGAAATAATATATCATGTGTTTATCGTTTTGCGGTGCAAAGGTACAACAAAAAATCCGAATACGCAAATTATGCTTGCATAAATTTGCTATTTGCAGGATTTTGCGAAATAATCGTGCCCTTGTGGCTAAGAACGTAACTTCGGGCTGGTGAAGGAGTGCCTCGGATGGCACTCCGAGTGTTATACCCGACGAGCTCCCACTCGGAGGATTAGTATAACACATAGAACAAATAGAGTAAGGCGGAGTCCGAAGGTACAACATTTTTTTGAATTATGCAAGAAACTCTTACAAAAAAGCGACCCACATTGTTGTGAGCCGCAGATAATCATTCTATAAATCTATTCTTTCCAAATCATCCGGCACGAGGACGGAGCCGGAGAAGACGGCCTGCGCTTGGGCTATGTATTCGTCGTAGGTCATATGAGTTCCGGATGATCTTATTTTTACTTCTCGCTGAGGATCATGAAGAGGACGGCGGCGATGCAGATGACGATGCCGGCGAGGATGTTCACCGTCAGCGGTTCGCCAAAGACCAGCGTGCCGACCAAGATTGCCGTTACGGGTTCGAAAGCGCCCAAGACAGACGTTTTCGTAGGTCCGATAAGGCGTGTGGAAAGGGCTATCGTCAGCATGGCTATCATGGTAGGGAAGATTGCCAAGCCGATGAGATTCAGCACGTCCGGAGTGGTGTCTATGCCTTGCAACACCGGCGTTCCGTCAACAAGCAGGTATGCCAGAAAAGCGATGGCACCCACCACCAGACCATAGAACGTGAGCATGTGTTCGGAGATATGTTTGATACGCTGCGAGCGGTTGACAATCACCAGATAGACGGCATAACTCAAAGCGGACATCGCCGCGAGAACAATGCCAAGCCAGTGAATCTCTGTTCCGGCGGCGGGCCAGCTGAGCAAGACCACTCCCGCAACCGTGGCGGCTATAGACAGCCATACCTGCCATTTGGGATAGACATGCAACCCGACCATGATAAGCGCCACAAAGACAGGATACAGATAAACGAAGGTCGTCGCCAGCCCCGAAGGAATGAAACGGTACGACTCGAAGAGAAAGACACTGCTGGCGGCGAACAGACAGCCGAGCACAACCAGCAGGCGCATTTCCCGCCCGTTGACGCGGAAAGACTCATGCCGGAACGCCATCCAGAGACCTAAGATCACCGCCGAGATAGCATAACGGAAGAACAAGAGCGACAACACCGGCACGCCGCCGTCCAAGAGCGGTTTGCCGAACAGCGGATTCAGTCCGTACGAGACACCCGCCGTCACTCCGGCTGCAAAGCCGAGGACTGTTTTCTGCTTCTGAGTCATATCAATGGTTGCGCGATATTGTCAAATTCATCAATGGGAATGGGTCTGAAACTGCGAACAAGGGCGATGACATCAACCTGACGGATAAGCAGGTAGGTGTAATCTTCGAGGCGGACGGTGATGTTGCAGAAATCGTCATAATTCCATCTCTGCTCAACGATGGTATGGTCCTCCGCCAGCTTGTCGGAAATCAGATAAAAGGAATGAATACATACATGCCAGTCCTTGAAAGCCACCTTCTCCACATATAACTGCTCGCCGCCTATAGAGACCGTCTCGCTTTTCACGAGTCTGCCCTCACGCATGATCCGTTGAGGTTTCTTTTGCTTCCTATATGCGATGATGGCAACTATGCCGACCAAAGCCAATGTTAATATCACCAAAAACAAAATCATTTTTGATGCGCTCTAACTAATTCGATGGCCTCTTTGCCGGAAAGGTGCTCTATCTCCATACAAAGGACGGCTACACGCGTGTGAGGAATGCCGCCGGGCATGGCGACCGACTTGTCTATCTCGTGCTGCAAACCGGCATGGTCTCCGGGGTTGTATTTGCAGCCTAAGAGACGCAAGCCGTGCAGGATATTCTCCCTACTCTCCAGCCGGCGGATTCGTCCGAAAGCAATCACGCTGCGAAAATAGGTGGTGTATTCGTCCGGGTGTATCTCATCTTGGTCAATGACCGTGAACGAGCACTTGTCTTCGTGTGCTATGGCGTCCAACTTGTGCCCCTCTACCGCCGAATGGAAGTATAGTTTGCCTTCAGCATAGACATAACTGATCGGCACACCGTACGGATAGCCGCCGTCGCCGAGGACAGACAGCACTCCGGCGGTGGCGCTATTCAAAATCTTCTCACACTCCTCGTTCGGGAGTTCTTGCCGTTTCCGGCGCATAGGTCTGAATTCCATTTTAATAAGTCGTGCTTATTGAGGGCTGCAAGACAATCTCGGCGTCTCCTTCCAAAGCGACTGCAAAGGTACTGCTTTTTTATGAGGTATGCAAGAGAAGGTGCTATTTTTGTGCAAAATAGTTCCGTTGAGTTTTACGATTTTGCGATTAATTTGCAAATAGATTTGCACAATTCAAAAAATATACGTACCTTTGCACACAGTTTTGAGAGTTCTCTCAACCTACAGACATGTGGAAACAATCATAATTGAGAAATATGAAACGTAAGATTTCTTTTATTTTCGCTTTGCTGTGCGTAGTAGTACAGGGTACAATCGCCGACACATGGGACGGCACAACGACATCGAAGCCGGCTTGGGACGGTTCTGCGGCAGTCATTAAGACGGCAGCCGAACTGGCTTACATCCGCGACCACTGGGCAGAAGGTTCGGGCTATGACGGCGACAAGTATTTCTATCAACTCAACTACCGCGTGGAAGACGACCTCGACATGAGCGTCAAGAACTGGGTTCCGATGTGGAATGCCTACAGAGGCACGTTCAACGGTAACGGGCACACCATTCGCATCGTGATTGATGACCCTAACCTCAGCAGCAACTATCAGGGACTGTTTGCCCATATCCATTCCAGCGGCAAGGTGGAACACGTGCACGTGGACGGCAATATCAATGTAGGCAACGCACGATTAGTCGGCGGTATTGCCGGTGAAAACGACGGCGAGATTTGGGACTGCTGGGTGAGTGCAGATGTCAAGAGTAATCATTACAGCATCTATGCTGCCTCGTTAGGCGGCATTTGCGGGAAGAACTACGGAACAATACGTTATTGCTGTATGTCGGGCAATGTAACTAACCTTGCGGGCAATTCCGGCGTAGGAGGACTGATTGGCTGCAATGAAGCCACAAGAGTTGGATTCTTTACTGACTGCATGTTTTATGGCGATGTTAACACCAACCACAGTCAGGGAACCCCATTTATTGGAGACGACGTACATGGAGAGGTTTATTATCCGGGAGTTGAATCTATATATAACCCAAATGTCCTCAATACGATTCCCGGTGAAAACTATGTTTATCGCGATGCTTTCAGGTATCCGTATTCCTGCACTGTCAGCATTTCCGGTACCGGCACTCTTGAGCCGGGATTCGTTAGAGGGTTCCCCGGTGAGACCATCACTCAGAAAGTGACATTAGGTGTGTCGGTGAGCATGTCAGTTGATAAAGTCGATGGCGGCAGCGTAGGCATCAGCGGCAATGATGTCAGCGGCTATACATTCCGAATGCCGAACAGAAATGTCATTGCAAAAGCCGTCTTCTATGACGGTTTTCCGACACAAGGCGCAGGAACAGAGAGCAACCCATATATCATCAGCAGCACTGAAGACTGGGAGGCTTTCGCCCGGCAAGTGGGCAAGGGGTACAACTTCAGCGGCAAGCATATCAAATTAGTCAACGACCTGAGTGTTTCTACGATGGTTGGCACAGACGAGGGAAACTCGTTCCAAGGCATATTTGAAGGCAACGGCAAGACGCTGACCTTCAACTATAAAATGGCAGATAATAATTATGCTGCACCTTTCTGCTATACGAAGAATGCCAATATCGCTAATCTCCACGTGACAGGAACAATCCGCTCTTTTGCGCAATATGCCGGCGGTATCGTTGCCCAAGCACACGGTGGGCTGACCCTCCGCAACTGCCGCAGTTCGGTGACTATCGAGTGTAGCAAGCATGTCGAAGGCATGCATGGAGGATTGGTTGCAAGACTTAACGGTAACGGCGGCAAAGTCATTATAGACGGCTGCTTGTTCGACGGGGTCTTTACCACTGACAATTATACTTTCAGCTGTGGAGGATTTGTCGGATATTCAGAAAACGACTCTGTCACTGTCAGCAACTCACTGATGCTGCCTAAACGTGTGTACGAAGGCATGATTTCTTACACCTTTGTCAACCACATAGGAACCCATCCTACAATTACCAACTGCTATTCTGCAGCCCCCGCCAACCTGCCAGGCAACCAAGGCAAGCGTGCGCGTTCGGTCAAACCCGGTGATGAATATGTTATCATCAAGTCTGTCTGCCCTATTGGCGGAAGCACAGCTTCATACAACGTCAGCGGCATTACCACATATAACATGGGTATGACCTGCGACGGCACATTCTACTACGGCAATGAAGATGAGGTGGTTCTCACGCTCACCAATACAGCCGTATGCCCCGATCCGGGCTACAGCTACGGCTACAAGGTCAGCGCAGGCACACTCAATGGCAGTAACCTCAGGATGCCGAACGAGGATGTGTTCATCAGCATTGATACCAAGACTAAGATTCCGGAGGATTGGGCAAACGTAAGCACAGGTGACAAAGACGACCCTTATATAATCTATACCGTAGAGGGTCTGAATCTGCTCGCCCAACGTGTCAACCAAGGCAATCAAAGATACGAGGGAAAATTCTTCAAACTCGGTGCCGACATCACTTACAGCCATACTACAGCATGGAACGACGCTACAAGTACGGAGAATAACTTCACTCCGATTGCTTACTACAATAACTTTGGTGGCAATTTCGACGGTGCCGGACACACTATCAGCGGTATCCGCATCTATAGTAATTCTGACACGAACACCAATCCGGTAGGTCTTTTTGCGAAGACAGACATGAACGCCTGCATCCGGGGCGTCACACTCTCCGATACACGCATGTTCGGCTACATGGTGATTGGTGGTATCGTAGGTTTCCCGAAAAATAGCAACATCACCGACTGCCACGTAACAAATACTGTCTATCTGCGGTCTCCCGATTATCTTTTAGTAACGGTCGGAGGTATTGTCGGAAATAATTACCGCAGCAATATCAGTCATTGTACCAGTTCTGTCGTCATCACAAGTACTGCCGGCACTCCCTTGATTCAGCAGTATGGAGGTATCATAGGAGAAAGTAGTAATTACGAAAGTCTGACAAGTGAAAATATGGTTGTCGGAGCCGTCATCCCAACGTCCATGAATGGAAGCCATGGCGCAATTGTCGGTTCAAGTTCCGGCGAACATCTCCGTCACAACTATTATACAGGTTGCACTGTAGCCGGTGTGGAAAACGCCACCAACGTAGGGCATAAAGCCGCAGACGTGCAGGAGAATGACGGTGCCGTAAGTATATCACCAATCGCCGGCACCGGAACAGAAGCCGATCCTTTCGTCATCTCTTCCACCGGCGAGTGGAACCTGTTTGCGTATAACATCAGAAACGGCAACAGCTATAGCGGTCAGTTCGTCAAGTTGGATGCCGACATCAATGTCTCGACGACAGCCGGTAGTCAAGAAAGTCATCCTTTCAGCGGCACTTTCGATGGCGGCTTACACACTATCACCGCCACCATTACCGACAACGCTGCCTACACCGCTTTGTTCCGCTATATCAATGGTGCTACAATCAAGAATCTCAAAGTAGCAGGCACTATCGACGGCGGTCAGTACGCGGCAGCCATAGTGGGCGCAGTACAAGGCACAGGCGATAACACTATTGAGAACTGCGTGGCAACAGCCAATGTTGTAGGCGGCTCGCACATCGGCGGTATAGTAGGCAACGGTCAGGCAGGCAATGTCAGCATGACAGGCTGCGTGTATGCCGGCCTGATGAAGGGCGGAACAGAAGCCAAGGGCGCACTCTTCGGCTGGTGCGACAACGGTGGCACCAAGACTGCTACCGACTGTCTGTATCTTATACAAGAAGAGCAGAAAACCGATAACCTTGACCTCGTGAAAGGTAGCGGTGAAGTTACGTTGACCAATTGCTACAAGACCGACCAGGCAGAATACGACAGAGCACAATCAGCTCCAAGACGAAACCGCCTCGCACCGAAAGACGAGAGTTGGGACTATGACGAGTTGTACTATGGTATTTGGGCAAATATCTATGATGTCATGCCCGACTACTTAGGTAAGCTTTGGGTGGACTACGGTTTCTTGAAAGTGTATGACGGCGGTTTGGAGTACGAAGGTTGGTATATCGTTGCATGCATCAGCCTTGCCGACGATAGCGACAATAACGCACTCATAGAGTTGGCTACAGACTATATTGTCGATGTAACCCTCACCGACCGCACGCTCTATAAAGATAACGCATGGCAGACCCTCTGCCTGCCGTTCAATCTGGACGACTTCGCAGGCACGCCATTGGAAGGTGCTACTGTGAAGACACTCGTTGGCTCGACATACGATGAGAGCACCGGCACACTGACGCTTGACTTCTCCGACAACCTGACGGCTATTGAGGCTGGCAAGCCGTATATAGTACGCGGTCCGAACGGAGTAGAACTCGCTAACCCGATGTTCAGGGGCGTTGTTGTAAGCACCGAAACTGCGGATGTCCATACGACATACGCTGATCTTGTAGGCACCTACAGTCCGGTTGTCTTTGGAGAAGAGGCTCCAAACGTTTTGATCTTTGCCGAAGATGCCTTGCTACGCAATCCGCAGGCAGATGATGTTCTTGGTTCTTGCCGCGCCTTCTTCCGTCTCAGCGAAGGTCTTGCCGCAGGCGAGCAGCTGCGTGTCGTGCTGAACACCGGCGAGGACAGCCAAGCTATCGACCTGCTGAATGAAGAGAAGGAGCAGACCGTTAAGTTTATCAAGGACGGCAAGTTGTATATCCGCCATAGCGACAATACATACGATGCAAAAGGACGGAGACTTTAGTGATAAATAATAGCGCCGAATGCTTCACAGAGAACGGAATTCTCTATAGCGGTCGTACAATCCGAGAAGCGTTGCCAGCACGCCGATGACGATGCACGTATTGCATGCCCAACAACCGCAATACAGCACTTTTATCATGCAGAAATAAGATAGTGCTGCAACCAATACCAACAGCACTTTGAGTGCCCAAAAGAAGTGTTTCATACAACCGAGTTTTTATCCTCGGTATGAAAACAAATACCGTGCCAAACTGTTATGTGAGTTATTCGCTGTGCAATCTCTTCGGGACGGTCGATGAGGAGCTGGCCGTGGTTCATGCCTTGGAAGACCTCGTTGTGGGCTTGCGGACAGAGGGAAAGCAAGTGTTTCACTTGCGGTTTGGCGACAAAGGCTTCTTTGGTGCCGTACCAGAAATGGATGTCGGCACCGTGAATGGCGTTCAGGCGGTTGGTATAGACGGACTTATAGCCGTCCACGACTGCCTGCGTTCCGCCGAAGGGCCAGACCTTCTTGCACTCGTCCAGCAGCACATCGAAATAGTGCGAACGGAAGACCGCTTTCCAGAAGCCCGTCCAGTGGTAACACGTCCACACATTCGCCGCCTGATAGTACCGCAGCGGATTGACGAGCCACCGCGGCAAAGGCAGCAGCGGCGCGGCATCGAGGATGGCATGGTCGATGGTCAGTTCGTCACGCTCCAAGAAACGTGAGAGAATCTTACCGCCCAGCTAAATCGACAAAGCAATTCCGGCCTCCGCTCTCCCCACAGATTGAAATCTGCGGGGACCCTAATGAAATAACATTTCGCGGAGGAGGCAGGTGCGGATGAAGGCATCGAGGCGGAAGTACTGCTTGCGCTTGCCGGTTTTCGGGTCAATGGGTGCATCGGGTTCGGGCTTGTCCAACTGGGCTTCGAAACGGGATTGCCACATTTTTAGGGTGGCGAGTTCTTCCTCGGATGGAAGTGAACCGTTATGGGCGGCGGCATAAGCCTGCGGTTTGGAGGGGAGGAGGATACGGTGGGTGTCGGCGCAGGCTTTTTTGAAACGGAGTTGGTGCTCCAGCTCCTTGCCCTTTGCCGGGTTCTTCTTCCAGTCGCGCGGGTGCTCAATCTTGTAGGTTTCCGGCTCCGACATGCCTTTGATACGGCCTTTGGAGTCACGATAGGTTTTGCGGCGGCTGATGGAGCCGCCTTTGGTGTACGCGCCGTGAAGCTCACGGACGGGGTCTTCGAATACTGTTCTTGCCATGTTGATATTTTTTTAGTTGCCTTTTTCCCTGTGGAAACAGCCGCGAGGACTAAACGGAGGGAGAAGGGAAGGTTAAATGGAGAGAATTGTTAAATGGAAAGAATTGTTAGATGAGGGTGGACGGTTGGGCGACAGTTATAATGAGTGCGTTGGAGTCGATATGAATATCGGTGCTGACGGAGCGGAGAATGGCGGCGGCAAGCATGTTATCCTCAATATCGAGCGCATCAGACGGGATGAGGTGCGGCGTGCGGACGGTGAGCAGCAGCGAGTCGTCCTGCTCCGTATAAGAAAGCGTGAGGCAGGTACCGACAGCCCATTGGGTGGTGTTGGTAGGGGGGATGGAGTTGGCGTGGGAGTGGGCAGTGGTGTTGATGGGGGCGGTGGTTTGGGCATGGGCGTAGGCGGTGCCGAGGATGGCTAATGACTCGTCCACGGCGCGATAGACGTTCTCCGTGCGCTGGCGCGAGAGGTTGTATTGGCGGCAGAACTGCTCCATCTGCGCCATCATGGCGTACCAGTCGAAGTGTTCGCTGCGGATGGTGAACTCCGTCTCGTGTATCTGACGGATGAAATGCTGCGTGAGTGTCCGCTGCGGGTGGTGGAAGAGCTGTTCGGGTGTGCCTTCCTCGTAAATCACGCCTTCGGCGAAGAAGAGCACGCGGCTGCTGACCTGACGGGCAAAACGCATCTCGTGGGTGACAATAATCATCGTCATGCCCTCCCTTGCCAGAC
>JAFVHA010000154.1 GCA_017478035.1 Paludibacteraceae bacterium
AAAGGGCTGACGAGTGTCAGCCCTTATTTTTGATGCTTTTCTTATGCCTGGTTTTGTTTGCGGAAGTGGTTCGGCGTGAGACCGGTATGCTTCTTCGTATATTGGCAGAAGAAAGAAGCATTGGGGAACTCCATAACCCGCGCCACTTCGCGAATCGGCAAGGTCGTCTCCCTCAAATAATGCTTTATCTCCGCTACCGTCGTTTCGGCGATCCACTCGCTAGCCGACTTACCGCTGCGATCCTTGCAAATCTCGGACAGGTATTTCGGCGTGATATCCAACTGTGCGGCATACCACTGTACCTCGCGCTCGTGCGGATGCTCGCGGAGCATATTGATAAAGGTATGGAACGTATAATCGCTGGTGGAAATGGCCGTACGCTCGTTCAGCGCACTGGAGAAAGCCACCTGCTTATCCAGGAAGTTCAACAACTCGAGCGTAGCTGCCCGCGCGAAGAGCATGAGGATATGCTTCTTATAGTCCGTCTGCGCGTCCTGCATCTGGATGGCAATCATATTGAAATACATCCGGCACAAGTCAATCGAATGTTCATTCAATTCAAAGATCGGATGCACTTTCAAAAACTCCTGCTTAGCCCACCAGTTCGGCTCCACTCTCATATTGCCGTACATCAGGCTCTCGAAGAGCGAGATAGGAATGGAGAGCTGCATGAACTGGAAGTCCGGCGACATCTGGTACGGGCCCAGTTCGGTAGCATTCGGCACGCGGATGAAGAGATGTTTCTTCTCCACCCGAAGCATCTCACCCCTATAAAACAAGTCAATATGTCCGGCCGTACACAACATGACATTGGCACATTGCACGGCACGCGTCTCGCGATACTGCTTGAAGCTCTCGGGCTCATTGTTCAGGAAAATGGATTCGGTCGAAAAGGTCATAAGTAGGTAGAATTAATATGTTAATAACTTTCATTTCGGCTGCAAAAGTAGTAAAAAAATTACAATCCCGCAAGTTTTTGGTCATTTTTTTTATTTTTTTTTGCATATTCCATTATAATTGTGTACTTTTGCAGCCTGAAAACAAAGAAGATATGAAACGAATCCTGTTCCCGGCGCTTGTTGCGCTGATGATGATGAGTTGTGTCAACCGTAACGAACGTCTGCTCACGTCCGCTACGGGTTCTATCTACGAGTGTCTGGTTATCAGTACTCCCACGGTGAAGGACGCCATATGCTCGACGATGAGTGCCGACATGTACGGTTTGCCTCAGATGGAAGCCACATTCACGGTATCGCACGTGACTCCGGCGCAGTTCGACGACCTGTTCAAAGGGACGCGAAACATATTACTGGTGGATATCAATCCGAACAAATACACGATCGTGAAAGCCACCAAGTCGCGCGATGTATGGTCCACTCCGCAAGCGATGTTGCGTATCCAGGCGCCGAGTGAAGATGCGTTCATGGAGTACTGGCAGGCCAACGGCGAGTCGGTTCGCGAGTGGTTTGTACGCGAGGAGTTAGCCCGTCAGAGACGTTTCTACCGCGGGAGTACGAACAAAGAGGCACGCGCCATTCTCAACCGGCAGGGTTACGACATGCTTATTCCGGAAGACTACGTCTTGGTTGAGAGTTTAAAGTTAAGAGTTGAGAGTGACTCGGTGGATGTCGTATGGTGCTGCAACAACAAAGGTCCGATGCGGAAAGATATCGTCGTTTACAGTTATCCGTACACGTCTCAGGAGCAGTTCAGCACCGACTCCATCATCGCGATGCGCAATGCCGTTCTGGGTCAGATAGTCAGCGCACAGGTGGAAGGCAGTCACATGGGTACGGAATACAAACATTTCCCGCCGGTAAGCCGTCAGGTGGCTGCATTACGGGACAGTGTGGGCGGTTTCTATGCGATCGAGACGCGAGGTCTATGGAAGATCTTAGACGGCGAAGCGATGGGCGGACCGTTCGTCAGTCTGACTCGTCTGGATCAGGTCAACGGGCGTGTGGTGACAGCGGAAGCCTTCCTGTTCGCGGCAGGTCAGAAGAAACGCAATGCGATGCGGCAGATGGAGGCGATATTGTACTCGCTCGTTATGCCGAACGAGAGGTGAGACTATCCCAGCGTTTGAGGCCGTAGAGACAGTTGGCACACCAGAAGACATACTGCGCGGTCATGCAGTAATCTCCGGCACGGAACCATAACACGACACTCAACACATCCACAGCGAGCCATATAAACCAGTGCTCGCGATACACGAGAATCATCAGTACCTGCGCCACGAGTGCAGGTACTGTCGTAAAGGCATCCAGATAAGGCTGTTTGTCATCCGTCCAGGCGGCGAGTCCCCATCCCACCAGCCATGAACCGAGAAGAATAGCAACGATAAGGATCGTGATCACCCGTCCGGTCAGCTGACGCGGCACAACGGTTAAAGAGTCCTTGGCTTCCTGCGAAGGCTGACGAAGACGTTTCCGCCATACATACACGCCGTAGATCATGGTGACGAAATAATAGGCGTTAATCGCCATCTCGCCGTAGAAACGTTGCGTCCAACAAAGCCAGGTATAGGTGATCACCTGCCCGAATCCGAACACGAAAGTGAGGATGTTTCCTTGCGAAGCAAGGCAGACGGAGAAGATGCCGAGACAGCCTGAGAGCAGGCTGATCCAGCCTACCCCCACCCCCTCCCTGCAGGGAAGGGAGTTCGAAATATAAAACGTGACTACCTGAACAAGCAGTCCGACAAGGATAAAAGTAAAATCAAAGATTTTACGACTGTTCTTCATAACACATCGTCTTTCCACGATCACCGTTTCTTAGGAGCCGCTTTGATGAGTTCCTTGGGTTTGGCTTCGGTCTGCGGCACCGCCATGTAGTCCCACTCTTCTTCGAAGTCCCAGTTGGATTTCGTTTGCAGCTTTTCGGGATAGTAATAGACCGGTTCGGGTTGTCTGTGTTCTTCCCAAGAGCCGGTTGTCCATAGTCCGTCTTCGTTCTCGTCGATATACAGCCTCAGATAATAGGTGTCCGGTTTGAGATACCGGAAGAAGGCCCCATCGGGCGCAGCCGGCAGTTCGCGCACGACCTTGTCACTCGAGTTGAGCACCTGGATACGCGCTTTCGGCAGGTACGGATTAAGTCGTACACGCAGCGTCGAATAGTCCTCCGGCGTCTTGAGTTGCAAGGAATAAGTCAGCCGGTTATTCGGCACATGATACACATCATGGAAAGCCGCGCTATCGATCCGCAGTTCGTATTTCTTACCCGCCTTGAGCGATGCCAACAGCGTGATCCGCTGGGTCATGGTGTCATAGGGTGCGATGGTGAACGGCACCGGTTTGGAGATAGTGTCAATCTGCTCGAAGAGATGAATCGAATCGGGTATGATCTCCGTCAGAGGCGTAGAACAGGTGATACGCAGCGTATCGTACATCTCGAAGCTGCTTCGCGCATTCGAGTTGATCTCCAGACGTCGGTTCTGATTGCGTTTCTGCTGCAGTTTGAGTGCCTTCGCCGAGAGTCTGGGTGCGCGCCAGAAGGCTCGCAGTGTGTCAGTGGCCCATTCGAGTCGGAAAAGACTGTCCGTGCGACGGAAACGCGCCTCCAGATAAAGCGTATCCTGCGAGATGGCGATGCTGTCCGTCAACCACATCGTCACCGTATCTCCGTGCGGCGAATACGAAGTATAGATATACGGCGTTGGGTCTATCCATCCTTCGTCGGTGCGCGTGGAGTCGTTCTCGGACGGCCGCATAGGACGGAAAGTGGGCAGACTGTCCGGCGAGGAGGAGAAGAAGACCTGAATCATATGCTCTTTGTCACGCTGTGTACGCGCCAGATAGAGTCGCGGCAAGGTCTCCGTAAAGAGCCATAACTGCAAGTCTGCCGGACCGTAATCATATCCGATGATACTGTCATTTCCCAGCGAGTCGGTCACCAGATGCGGATGTACCTCGGGCGTTACCAGCGAGTCGGCAAAAGCAAGCGGCTCACCAATCGTCAGACGATAGTCCCGACTGATATCCTCTACTGCGTAAAGGCGGTACGCGCCTTCTTTCATATTACTGATCCGGAAAGCACCGACCGTGTCTGACCGGGCGATACGGTCAAAAGGCAGTGTGGTGAACGCGGAGTCGTCGAGGTTGCTCTGAATGCCGACCGTGATGCCCTGTACGGGGTTCAAGGTCTCGGCATCGTACACCCGTCCGCGGATCTCCAGCGTATCGATAACCGGTCCGGTGGAGAAAGCAAAGAGATAGTTCGGCAGCGGGTTTTTCTCCGTGAAGTCACATACGGCGTTACCGAAATCGAGGGTGTAGGTCGTGTTCTCCTGCAGCGAGTCAGACAGCTGTACCACCAGGTTTTTACCGCGTGCCTTGACTTCGGGCGTACGCTGCTGAGGAGGCGACATGATCAGGTTTTGCGAGATATTATCCAGTTGCAGATACTCATTGAAACGCACCTCAATCTTCCTGTCCTTAAACTCCAGCGCCCCGTTCTCGGGAATGGAACGTAAGGGAATAGGCGGGACGGTGTCCTGCGGTCCTCCCTGCGGTCCTATTCCCCGGTTCGCACAGCCGATCAAGGCCAGCACAGCGATTAGTATGATGAGTTGTTTTCTCATGCTTATTACAGTTTGAGGGCTTCTTCCCAGGTATAGTCTCTTTCTTCGACAGAGGACGGAATATATCCCATATCGTTTTCCGCTTTTGCTTGCGGGAAAGTGAAGTACGTGCAGGTACATTCGCACAGCAGTTCGCCTTCGGAGGAATACAATTCGCCTTGGACGATCGCCACGTTACGCCTCATCTCTTTGAGATACGCCCGCAGTTTGATGTATTCCTGCAGCGTAGAGACGGGCTTGTGATACCGCATCTCCATCTTCGCCGTGACGCCCGCTGTCTTGAGTTTATGGAACACGACCCATCCGCATACTTCGTCCAGCAGGACGGCCTGCATACCTCCGTGCAGTGTGTTGATCCACGACTGATGGTTCTGCGTAGGCCGCCAGATGGAGACGATATCCTCTCCATCCTCGAAGAAACGCATACGTGCGCCTATCGGGTTATCCGGACTGCAACCGAAACAGTTGTACCCGGGTATCTGAGTCCAAGGATTTATAATTCGCTTCATTGCAGGCAGTTATCGAGGGCGGTTTTGAGGGCTTGATGGTCAAGGTGCTGACCGATGAAGACGAGTTTCTGCATTCGGTCGCCGTACTGTTCGTCCCAGTCTTTGCGTAACTGTGCGTCATCGGCCATAAGTTGCATGAGTTCCTCTTTGGGCATGGTGGCGAACCACTCACCGGCACGCTTGAGGTTAAACTGCCGTCCCGCTTGCTCGAAGAGATAACACATGTCATACTCTTCAGCGAAATAACACATCCCCTTGCAACGAATGACATTCTTCGGCCAATGGGCAGCGACGAACTCATCGAACATACCCAAGTCGAAGGGTTTGCGCGCGAAATAGACATAGGTGTCGATGCCGAACTCCGCGAGGTGGTCATGTCCTTCGTGGTCATGGTCGTGCTCGTGATGGTGATCGTGATGATGCCCCTCCTCGGCGGAAGCCGTTCCTCCCGTTTCATCGGGAGGACACTCCGCGTCATCATCGTCATCGTGATGATGTTCGTGATGATGGGCGTCCTCAACCTCCTGAATCCAGGTAGCGGATGTAGCGGTACGGTCAAAATCGAAAAGACGGGTGTTAAGCAGTTTGTCAAAAGGCACGTCACAGTAGTCCGTCTCAATAATTTCGGCGGTGGGCTGAATACCCCGAATAATGGCTTTGATACGCGCCAACTCCTCTGCGCTCACCTCGGAGGCCTTGTTCAAAAGAACCAGGTTGCTGAACTCGATCTGCTCAATGACGAGTGCCGCGAGGTCTTCCTCTTTAGCTATTGGCTGTTGGCTATTGGCCGTTAGCTCTTCTATGAACTCATCCCGGATACGGAGTGCATCGACCACCGAGCAGATACAATCCAATGTCGGAATTGCTGATTGCTGATTGCTGATTGGTACCATTTCCCGATACGAACAAATGGTCTGTGCAATCGGTGCCGGTTCGCATATTCCGGAGGCTTCGATGACGATGTAATCGAAAGCTTTCTGCGCTACCAGATCGTGTAACTGTTGGATGAGATCCATCTTGAGGGAGCAGCATATACAGCCGTTCTGGAGGGCTACGAGCGAGTCATCGTTCTGGCTGACCACTCCACCCTTCTGAATGAGTGAAGCATCGATATTCACCTCGCCGATATCATTGACGATGACGGCGAAGCGAATACCCTGGTTATTGGTCAGGATGCGGTTCAACAGGGTGGTCTTACCGCTTCCGAGATAGCCTGTGATTAATAAAACAGGAATCTTATTTAGCGTACTTGGCATAATCTTCGTAGTATTTATCCACCAATTCGGTATGTTTGTACCGTTCGCAGGTCTGGAGCACATATCCGAGGATCGCTGATTCGCGTCCGGTCGTGGAGTCCAAGGCCTTGCGTTGCGCCTTGCTGAGGGACGCTGCGAAACGCAGATACTCCAGGCTGTTTTGTGCCACCTTATCCATGATAGCGAGTGCTTTCTCGTCCTCGTTGAGCACGAAATACATCGAAGCCATGGAAGCGGAGGTATAGTCGTACGGCACGTTGCAGCCGGGCAGCTGCTCTTCGGCATAATCGAGCACCTCGAGCGCCTTGTCGCGTTTGTTCTCACGCAGCAACTGTTCGGCGAGTTGTGCGAACATCATACGGTGCGTGCGGCACATACGCATCAGGTTCTCGTCGATGTAGATACCCGGGATGTTCATGTTGCCGTAAGCGAACTTATGCATCATGTTATCGTACATCACCTCCGAGTTCACACGGGGTTGGCCGTCACGACTACGGACAGGCGTGATACGATACGCCAAGCCGGTGAGCTCCATGTAAGGCTCGAGGCCGAGGTAATAGTCATTACCTACCGTTGCGCAGAAATACATCGGTCGCTGCCAATTATTGGTGGAGAGCATCTCCATGATCATCATCTCCGAACGCGTGTACATACGTTTCTTCTTGAAATTGATTCTCTCGCCGTCCGGCGTCTCAACGTAGAGCTGGTCGGAAGGAAGATAGTTCTCTCCTTCACGGGTCTTGGTGCGCGAATCTTCGGAGCGGAGGAAAGTGAAGGCTTTTTCCACAGAAATCGGTTGTCCGAGCCGGTTGTCCACTCTTGCGATCTCATTCTTTCCGGGCATAAAATCCTTGTATTCCCACGAGATGGGCAGCGCTGCCGACTCGTAGTACGGACGTTTCATTTGCGAAATATACCAATCGGTCTGGAGATAGGAGAGGTTACAAACACGCAGGTCGGTGCCGACTGCCTCGACCTCCTGGTTGTACCACAAGGGGAAGGTGTCGTTATCGCCGTTGGAGAAGAGGATCGCTTGCGTCTCGCAGGACTTGAGATAGTTCGCCCCGAAGTCCCGGCATGAATACCGCTGCGAGCGGTCATGGTCGTCCCAGTTCTGAGCGGCCATAAGGGCAGGAACACCCAGGCAAACAAGGGATACAAGAACCGCTAATCCTGTCCGTACTCTGTCAGCGGAGCGGTCTGTACTCTGTATTCTTCCGTTGATCCAATCGATGAGGGCGAGGACACCGAGACCGATCCAGATGCAGAATGCATAGAAGGAACCGGCGTACGCATAGTCACGCTCACGGGGCTGGTACGGCGTTTGGTTGAGGTACATCACGATCGCCAGACCGGTGAGGAAGAACAGCAGGAAAGTAAGCGTGAAGTTCTTCCATCCTTCCGCTTTGCCGTCTTTATCACGCTTGGAGCATTGCCAAACGATACCGATGATACCGAGCAACAACGGCAGGAAATAATAGACGTTATGTCCTTTGTTCTCCTTCAGTTCGGTAGGCAGCAGGTCCTGGTCGCCGAGCATGGCGTTGTCGATGAACGGGATACCGGATATCCAGTTGCCTTTGGTGATCTCGCCGTAGGACTGGAGGTCGTTCTGACGGCCTACGAAATTCCACATGAAATAACGCCAGTACATGAAGTTGACCTGATAGCGGAAGAAGAAACGGAGGTTTTCTCCGAAGGTCGGACAGTAGTCCGTCTTCTGCTGTCCGCAGTAGTCGTAACGCACCCTTTTGCCTTTAACGTTCGCCCACTCTTTGTAAGCCTGGACATGGCTTCCCTGGGAGGAATACATACGCGGAAAGAGCATGCAGAACTGCGGCATGTACTCGTAGGAAGTCTTGTATCCGGTCACAACGTATTTGTCTTTGCCGCCTTCTTCTTTCGGCGCGGGTGCATACTGGGCATGACCTACTTTTTCTACAGGCACGCACATATTGCCTTCCACGCGCAGCTGAACGGGCGCATTGTAGGTCTGGCCATAGAAAAGCGGACGGTCGCCGTACTGCTCGCGGTTGAGATAGTACTTGAGTGAGAAGACGTTATCCGGACTGTTCTGATCCATCGGCGTGTCAGCATTCGAACGGATGACCAGCGCCGCATAGGAACTGTATCCGACGAGGATGACGGTCAGCATGACGGCGGCGGTGTTCGCCCAACGCCATTGACGTTTCTTCGTATAGATAATCGCCCACGTCAGGAAAGCTGCGATGAGGACGAGGCATACCGCCAGACCCGTATTGAACGGACATCCGAGTACATTGACAAAGAAGAGCTCGAACCATCCGATGAGGGTCGGAACGCCAGGAATGATGCCATAGAGGATGACCAGCAAGACCAGGCAGGAAGCCAGGAAAGCATAGATGAGTCCTTTCCACGAGAACTCGTATTTACGGAAGTAATAGACGAGTCCGATAGCCGGGATGGTCAGGAGGTTCAGCAAGTGTACGCCGATGGAAAGTCCCATGAGGTAGGCAATCAGGATGAGCCATCTGTCCGATCCTTCTTCGTCGGCCTGTTCGTCCCATTTGAGGATAAGCCAGAAGACGACGGCGGTGAAGAGCGACGAGGAGGCATAGACCTCTCCTTCGACCGCGGAGAACCAGAAAGTGTCGCTGAACGTGTACGCTAACGCACCTACTGCACCGGCTCCGAGGATACCGATACCTTTCCAGAGGTTCTCCGGCTGCACGAGTTTTTTCGCGAGGGCCGTGATGGTCCAGAAAAGGAAGAGGATGGTGAACGCGCTTGCTAATGCCGAGAGGGCATTGACGCACATCGCCACATGCGAAGTGTCGGACGCAAACAGACTAAAGAAATGGCCCATGAGCATGAAGAACGGTGCTCCGGGCGGGTGTCCAACGTCGAGTTTCCAGGCGCTGGAGATGAACTCGCCGCAGTCCCAGAAGGAGGCGGTAGGCTCCATGGTAAGGAGATACGTCGCGGCAGCGATCGCAAAAACGACCCAGCCGCACACCGTATTCCACAGTTTGAATTGTTTCATTTTATAGTTGATTTTTAGTTATAAGCCCATAATACGGCAAAATACGGTGCAAAATTACTCATTTTACTTGAAACTGGAAAATGGAAAATGAAAAATTGTCTCTTTTAGGGGTAAACAGGCACTTTTTTATAAAAAAAGTTCACGCACGCTTGCACATATAAAAAATTTGTAGTATCTTTGCGGGCTTTTTTGTGGAAAAACATAAAATTAAAAATATATTATGATTAAAGTAGGAATTATCGGATGCGGGTTCGTAGGAGGAGCCCTGAAGAACTGGCTGGAAAACAACAACCCCGAGTGCAAGTTATTCATCAGTGATCCATACAAGGGTTACAATGATGATTTGAGCGATATTGACATCGCTTTTCTTCAGATTCACGTACCGACGGAAGAAGACGGCACTCAGGATTTGACACTGATGAAAGAGCTGATCAGTAATCTGCCGGACGTACCGGTTTTCGTTCGCACGACGATTCTGCCGGGTACAAGCGAGCGATTGTCCAAGGAGACGGGACACAAGGTATATTACATGCCTGAGTTCCTGACGGAGCGTACGTTCATCGAGGATTTCAACAAGCAGACGATGGTGTTCACGGGAGCCCAAGACTTGCTGACGAAGATCTTCGTGGGCAAGAAATTCACGGTGATGAGTCCGTTGGAGGCGGAACTGACGAAGTACATGCATAACGTGTTCGGCGCGTACAAAGTGACGTATTTCAATGCATGCAAGGAGTACTGCGAGCAGATGGGCGCCGACTGGCGGAAGGTTCACACGGGTGTGCTGCTGTCGGGTTATATCAACGACACGCACACATATGTGCCGGGTCCTGACGGCAAGTACGGATACGGAGGTAAGTGCTTCCCGAAAGACGTGAACGCGTTCGCCGAGATGACGAAAGGAACACCGTTAGGTACGCTGTTAGCCCATCTCCATGAGTTAAATGTACACTTCCGCGGAGTGGAAGAGCACATTTAAGATTTATGATTTAAGATTTGAGATTTAAGATTTAAGAATTCGATGAAAATAGCAATTGCAGGAACGGGGTATGTGGGGTTAAGTATAGCCACCCTACTCGCCCAACACAATGAAGTGACGGCCGTAGATATCGTGCCGGAGAAAGTGGAGATGATCAACCGTCGCCAGTCGCCTATTCAGGATGAGTATATTGAGAAGTTTCTTAAAGGCGAAGGGCAAACGGCTAATGGCGAAAGGGTTTCGTTGAATCTAAGGGCGACGCTGGATGCGGAGTCGGCGTACAGAGATGCGGAGTATGTGGTTATAGCCGCGCCGACAAACTATGACAGTCAGCGTAATTATTTCGATACTTCGGCCGTAGAGAACGTGATAGAGACCGTGATGCGCGTGAACCCGAAAGCAATCATGGTGATCAAATCGACCATTCCGGTAGGATACACGCTGTCGGTTCGCAAGAAATACCACTGCGAGAACATCCTTTTCTCGCCGGAGTTCCTGCGTGAGAGCAAGGCGCTGTATGACAACCTGTACCCGAGTCGTATCATCGTCGGCACGGTGTTGGATGATCCGCGTCTGTATGAGGCGGCCGAGACTTTTGCCCGGTTGCTGCAGGAAGGCGCGATCAAAGAGCACATCGAGACGCGTATCATGGGTATGACGGAAGCGGAGGCCGTGAAGCTGTTTGCCAACACGTATCTGGCATTGCGCGTAAGTTATTTCAACGAATTGGACACCTATGCGGAGATGAAAGGTCTGAACACGCAAGACATCATCGACGGCGTTTGTCTGGATCCCCGTATCGGTACGCAATACAACAACCCGTCGTTCGGTTACGGAGGTTATTGTCTTCCCAAAGACACAAAGCAGTTACTGGCTAACTATCAAGATGTGCCGGAGAACCTGATTGAAGCGATTGTGGAATCGAACCGTACACGGAAAGACTTCATTGCCGACCGCGTGCTGGCTAAGGCCGGTTATTACGACTATTACCACAAAGGTGATTTCGATGCGACGCAGGAGAAGAGTTGCGTGATCGGCGTATATCGTTTGACGATGAAATCGAACAGCGACAACTTCCGTCAGTCGAGTATCCAAGGAATCATGAAGCGCGTGAAGGCGAAGGGGGCGCAGGTCATCATCTACGAGCCGACGCTGGAGAACGGGAGCACGTTCTTCGGCAGCAAAGTGGTAAATGATCTGGCCGAGTTCAAACGCCTCAGCCAGGCCATCATCGCCAACCGTTACGATGCCGTGCTGGATGACGTGAAGGAGAAAGTATATACGAGGGATATTTTCAGGAGGGATTAGAGGATTAGTGGATTAGAGGATTAGAGGATTAGAGGTTAGAGGGAATGACGGCGGCACAGCGGATCATAGTGAACACGACGGCACAGTACACACGTACGATTATCAACGTGTGTCTGTCGCTCTACTCGACACGACTGATTCTGGCAGCCTTGGGTCAGAACGATTTCGGCATCTACAGCGTCGTAGCCGGAGTGGTTGCGATGCTGGCGTTTGTGACGAACGCCTTAGTGACCACCACTCAGCGGTTCCTGTCGTTCAACTACGGAAAAGGGGAAATGCAGTATGTGTCCCGTATCTTCTCCAACAGTTTACTATTACATCTGCTGATCGGTGCGGGCGTGTTAGTGGTGTTAGGGGCGCTGGGTTATCCAATAGTCCATTCGGTTCTGAATATCGAGGACGGTCGTGAGTCCGCCGCCCTCTATGTGTATCTGGCCGCGGTCCTGATGCTGACTCTGACGTTTATCACAGCGCCGTACCGTGCGTTGTTCATTGCCCGAGAGAATATCGTATATATATCTATTATCGATGTGCTTGACGGTATCTTGCGGTTATTGATTGCGGTCTTTCTGACCTATATCAGTTCGTTTGACCGACTCGTTACCTATTCGATGCTGTTGGTAGGAATCTCGGTATTCAACCTGCTGGCTTTTGCGCTATATGCTATGAAGAATTTTCCGGAGTGCCGTCATCCCCATTGGAGCGACTGGGACAGGGGTATTCTTAAAGAACTGAGCGGTTTTGCGGGTTGGACGGTATATTCGTCGGGCTGCGTCATCGTCCGTAATCAGGGTATTGCCGTATTGATCAATATCTTCTGCAGCACGATAGCCAATGCCGCCTACGGTATTGCGCAACAGGTATCCGGTGCAGTCGCCTTCATATCGGCCTCCATCATCAATGCCATCAATCCGCAGATCATGAGTGCGGAAGGCCAGGGCAACCGGAAGCATATGATTCAACTGGCGGAATACGAAAGCAAATATGCGTTCTTACTCCTGTCCCTCATATCCATTCCGCTTATCTTCGAGATGGACAGCATCCTGCAACTATGGTTGGGCGAAGTACCGATGTACACGGTGTCGTTCTGTCAGTTGATGTTGTTAGCGGCCGTCTTTGACCAGTTGACTATCGGCTTGACATCCGCCAATCAGGCCATCGGCAAGATCAAGGTTTATACCTTATGGTTCTACAGTTTCAAGCTCATCACAATCCTCGGCATATGGCTTTGCCTGCAGTCCGGCGTACCTGTCGCCGCATCACTATGGTGTTACGTGATCATAGAACTGTTAGGCTCGGTCATGCGGATGATACTGATGAAGCATCAGGCCGATATTGCCATTTACCCGTTCGTCAAGCATGTGTGCTACCGGGTGATTATGCCCTTTGTCAGCATGGCGGTAACCGGCTACCTGTGCTCCACGTATCTCGAATTGTCCTACCGGTTCTTATTCACCCTTGTGATGACCGTCCTGGTAGGAGGTGTTATGATCTGGTTGACCTCATTGGATAGCAGCGAAAAGCAATACATACATGACTTTATACACAGAAACAGAAAATAGAAAGGAACCCGTCTCGCTGCGGTTGGTAGGGCTATATGCTTTTCTGATATGCCCGTTTATTATTGCGTACCCAAAAACCGATTTGAGTTATTGGGTGACCCGTCTTCTGCAGGTTATCTGTGTCGTGATATGGTGTGTATTACAGCATAACAACGGATTACGGTTCATACGCGAGAACCGGTTCTTCCGGATCACCATTCATGCATGGTGGATATTCCTCATCGTCAACACGTTCTATCAAGTTCCGACATTCCAATTGACCCAGATATACTACTGGATTGCGATATGGAATTTTATGCTGATGGCGGAACTGTATTGGAGCAGAGACTTCATCCGACATTTATACCATATCGGTATCCTGTTTTCCATCCTAATATATCTGAATACCTTCCTCTATATCCTGTTCCCTCATGGCCTGTGGTTTGATACCGAATGGATCGGATACGGAGAGAAAAACAGATACCTGTTCGGAAACTACAACCAGACAGGACTTATCGGATTGGTATGCTTGCTTACATGGGGGACGTACACCGTCTTATCCGGACGAGGGTATCTGAACATGTACTGTTTGATTATTAATGTGCTTGCCGTCGTGGTTGCCATGGGTTCGAAAACCTCCTCTGTAGGTATATTGCTTGTTGCCGGCTTCTACATGATGCGGAGATTTATCAAACATCCGTTCCGTTGGATTTTTTCATTTGCACTGTTCTATATATTATTCTTTGTGCTAATCGTATGGCAGGGCAAGGACCTGCAGGATTGGCCATTGTTATCGGATTTCGTAGTCAATGTACTGCATAAGGACACGAGTTTTTCATCCCGTATATATCTATGGATGAATTCCGTCAAGTTAATCATAGAAAGTCCGATCATCGGTTACGGTGCCCGAAATATCGATTGGATGGTGGAGAACGTACACGGAAGCGGTCCTCATAACTTATGGTTGATGATGTTACTGGAGGGAGGCATCGTATCCTTGACACTACTGATTGTTTTGCTGACTATCATATTCAGAACGTTACGCAAACAACGCAACACACCTGCCAATTTCTTCGCTGTCGGCATCGCAACTTTACTGCTGATGTCCCTTTTCGAGGCATACAATGCAATTGCCATATTCTTTATTGTTATTATTGCGTACTATTTGCGCTGTATAAATAACCCGCAACAAGAACCAGCGGATAAAACAACCAACGAACAATGAGAAAAATATTTTACTATCGGGAACGTTTGAAAGTACACCTTCTCACGGCCTTGAAGCGGAGAGAATTCAAGCATTTCGGGAAACATTCCTTCTTAGGACTCAGATCCCGGTATAAAGGGGAACAGTACATACATATAGGCGATGATTCTGTATTG
>JAFVHA010000155.1 GCA_017478035.1 Paludibacteraceae bacterium
CTCTACGGAGAATTGAAAAACGGAAGACAGATTGCCCGCGCTATCTGTCAAGCCCGTTCCAAGAGTCCCGTCTTGCGCACGGAAGAGTTAGTAGCCGCCTCGCGCATCCCTGCCGAACGAAGCAAAGAGTTGGCCCGGCTGTTTCAAGCCTTGCGTATTGAGGTAAACGATGAGTTAGGGGCGTTGCGGGAAATGTTAGTCGCTGCCGGAGACATGCTCAAACCGGGAGGGCGCATTGCTATTCTTACTTATCACTCTTTGGAAGATCGGCTTGTGAAGAATTTCCTCCGAAGCGGTAATTTGGAAGGCAATATAGAAAAAGACTTTTACGGCAACAACCTCTCTCCTTTTGTACTTGTCGAGAAAGGACACGAGGCTTCTCCGGAAGAGGTGGAGCAAAATCCCCGTGCACGGAGTGCCAAATTGAGAATCGCAGAAAAACGCCCAATGATCAATAATCGATAATCAATCATCCATCCATCAAATGGCAGATGCACATGACATACAATCATGGTTGAACGGAGACAAGTTCCGTAGCCAGGGACTGCGGGAGCATTACCCGTTGATCGGATTGATCGTAGGGTTGGTTTTTCTCTATATATTAGCCGGTTACCTGGCTATACAGCAACAGCACCGCCTGTCGGATACCAAAGATGAGATGCTCGACGCCAAGTTTCGTTATATGACTGTCAGTGCCCAACTGACCAACACCACGCGTCAGTCCCAAATCATCGAGGCACTGGAAGAGAACGGCAGTGCGCTGAAAGAAAACACCACTCCGCCCACCAAAGTGGTACGGTAATGTATGATTTAAAATAATATGTCTGACGAGCAAAGAAATACGATTTGGCGATTTGCGATGATCTTCATCGTGATCTTCCTTGGTTTCTGCGCCGTAATAGGCAAGATTATCTATATTCAGGCCGTAGAGCGCGACCAATGGATGAAAGTGGCGGAGAAGCAGGTTCCGACTCACAAGCCCATCCCTGCCACGCGCGGAAACATATTGGACTGCAACGGCCGCTTGCTGGCCTCCAGCATGCCTCAGTATTATATGTATATGGATACGCGCGTGGAGGCATTGCATTTGAATAACGGCCGGCTTTTCCTCAGTCATATTGATACGCTGGCGCTTGATCTGGCACGCATTGTGGGTGACCATTCGGCAGAAGAATACAAAACGCGGATTGTCAAGGCTTACCGAAAAGGAGAAAAACGACTCAAAGTGTGCGACCATCGCATCAATTATCTGCAACGTCAGGCTTTGATGCAAAACAAACTGATTAAACGGGGAAAGATAAAAAGCGGCATCTTTTTTGAAGACCAGCACCGCCGTATCAAGCCATACGGTCTGCTCGCCAGTCGAACGATCGGTGGTATCTACGGCGAGGGAGGTCATGGCAACTCAGGTCTGGAGAAACGTTTCGACAAGGAGCTAAGCGGTGTGGACGGACTGAGCAGTGTACAAAAAATCGGCGGACGCTACGAGCCTATCACCGTTGAAGAAGCTCAAGACGGTCTGGATATCGTCACCACGATTGATGCCAACTTACAAGACATAGTGGAGCAAGCCTTGCTTCGTAAGACAGCCGAGCGAAACGCCAAATGGGGCTGCTGCATACTCATGGAAACCCAGACGGGTTACATCCGCGCCATTGCCAATATTGACCGTTCCAAAGAAGACGGACAGTATTACGAGGCACAGAATCATGCCGTGCAACGCGTAGAGCCGGGTTCTACCTTCAAGACTATCGCCTTGGTGGCTGCACTCGATGACGGAAAGATCAGGATCAACGACACGGTCAGTGTGAGCCGGAAACCATGGAAATACTTCACGGTTCAGCATACAGATGCCCACCCTATGGATACCTTGCTTACTGTTCGCTCCGCCTTGGCCGTTTCCAGTAATATTGCGTTAGCCAAGCTCATCACACGAAGTTATGAAGGATCGGCAAAGAAATTCGTAAAGCGAATAGCCAAGATGGGCCTGACGGACAGCGTCTATTGCGAGATTCCGGGTGCTGACAAAGCGCGTATTGACGTACCTAAAGACACCGTGACGCTTAGTAAAATGTCATATGGGTACTCAGTGGAGTTAAGTCCGATGCAGATTCTTATGTTCTACAACGCCATCGCCAACGGCGGACGCATGGTACGTCCGATGCTGGTTACAGCTATACAGCAGAACGGCGAAGTGGTACGTTCATTCCGACCGGAGATTGTCAAATCTTCCATCTGCTCGAATCGCACACTGCACGATATACAAGGTGCACTACATGATGTCGTTTGGGACAATCATTTAGGTACGGCCGCAGCGAAACTATGGAGCCGCAAGGCGCAGTCCAATCTGGTTTCTATCGCAGGAAAAACCGGAACGGCGCAGCTCATCATCCCCGGGCACGGCTACTCCGGAAAGCACCACCGTATGACGTTTGTCGGATATTTTCCCGAAGAGCACCCGCACTACACATGCATCTGTATGATAGAAGATCCGCAATTCCCTTATGATGCGGGTATGGACTGCGGTTCTACTGTACGCGTCATTGCCGAACGGACCATGGCCTACACGGGATGCTATGTTTATCAGGACGGCGTGCGCGTTCTGGATAAACGAAATAATAAATAAGAATAAAGAATTAAGAATGATATGTTATTAAGCGAACTATTAAAGGCGATTGAGCCGATTGAGGTTCTCGGACACACAGACATCGAGATTAATGCCATACATTTTGACAGTCGTAAGATCAGTCAGGGTGATTTGTTTGTCGCTCAGGTAGGCACAGCAGTAGATGGACACACGTTCATTGATGGTTGTGTCGCCAAAGGCGCAGCAGCAGTGGTGCTCTCAAAGAGAGAATACATGTCCAATCATCAATCATCAATCATCAATCATCAATCCACTTACATCCTCGTGGACAACACCGACCGGGCCTTAGGTCTCCTGGCATCCAAATGGTTCGGCGAGCCCTCTAAGCAACTGACCTTGGTCGGAGTTACCGGCACGAACGGGAAAACCACCATCGCCACCTTATTATATAAACTCGTGCGCGCGATGGGATACAAAGCAGGTTTGCTTTCGACAGTTGTCAATTATATTGAAGACGAAGCCGTTCCATCCACCCACACCACTCCTGATGCATTGGAGCTGAACGGTCTGCTGCGTCGCATGGTAGATGCCGGTTGCACTTACGCTTTCATGGAAGTCAGCAGCCATGCCATCGCACAGGAACGCATTGCCGGACTCGACTTCGACGGAGCGCTGTTCACCAACCTTACACGCGATCATATTGATTATCACAAGACCTTCGATAACTACCGCGACACAAAGAAACGCCTCTTTGACACACTCAAAAAAAGCGCCTTCGCTGTCACCAATAAAGATGACAAGAACGGTCTGGTCATGACGCAAAACTGCAAAGCAGCTGTACATACCTATTCTACCCGCGCGCTGGCGGATTACAAAGCGCAGATTTTGGAAGAAGGCTTCGACGGCATGCTGCTGAATATCAATGGCAAGGAAGTGTTTGTGCCGCTTGTCGGACGTTTTAATGTATCCAATCTCCTCTGTATCTACGGCGCCGCCTTGTGCCTTGGATTTGACGAACTCGACGTGCTTCGGGTACTCTCGACGCTGAAGCCTGTGAACGGCCGCTTCGAAACCATTCACAGCCCAAAAGGATGGACTGCTATCGTTGATTACGCCCACACGCCCGATGCCGTTGATAATGTCATACAGACCATTCGAGAAATCAAAAGAGAGGATGCCAAATTGATCACCGTCGTTGGTTGTGGAGGTAATCGCGACAAAGGCAAACGACCGATGATGGCGCAGATTGCCAAACGCGGAAGCGAGCAACTCATTCTTACCTCAGACAACCCTCGTGACGAAGAGCCGGCAGCTATCCTCAAAGATATGACCGATGGCCTCAGCGCAGAGGAACTGCGCACCACTCTTGTCATCGAAGACAGGACTGCCGCTATTCAGACAGCCTGCACGCTCGCGCAAAGCGGAGATGTCATCCTCGTTGCCGGAAAAGGACATGAAGACTACCAGATAATAAAAGGAGTAAAACACCATTTTGACGACCATGAAGTCGTAAAGCGCTTCCTTTAAACTATAAACATTAAACTTTAAACATTACACAATGTTATATTCATTATTTAATCATTTCAACGATGTATTGGGTGCACGTCTGTTCACCTATATTTCCTTCCGAGCCATCATCGCGGGAATCATTGCGTTGTGCGTGAGCATCTGGTTCGGTAACTGGTTTATCAATTATATGAAGCGCCACAACATCTCGGAGACACAACGTGACGCTAAACTGGACCCGTTTAACGTAGCTAAGAAAGGTGTCCCCACGATGGGCGGACTCATCGTCATTGCTGCCATCCTCATGCCTTGCTTGTTAGTCGGCAAGTTGACGAATGTCTATATGATACTGATGCTCGTAACAACACTTATCCTCGGTGCTCTCGGCTTCGCGGACGACTATATCAAGACGTTCAAGAAAAATAAAGAAGGCATAAATGGTTGGGTGAAGATTGCAGGCCAGGTAGCGCTCGGCCTTATCGTAGGCCTAACGCTTCGTTTCTGCCCTGCCGTGTCAATGAACGAGACTGTCACGCACCACATTGAGAATAATATCGAGGTGTTTGAAAAAAGTCCGGAGATTAAGTCCACGCAGACAACCATTCCCTTCGTCAAGCATCATAACTTCAACTATGCAGACCTCTTCACATGGACGGGTGAGAACAACAAATATCGCTTCGGATGGATATTCTTTGTACTTCTGACTGTTTTTGTGGTGGCTGCAGTAAGCAACGGTGCTAACCTTAACGACGGAATGGACGGAATGTGTGCCGGTAACTCTGCAATCATTGGCATTGCGTTACTCATTTTGGCATATACCAGCGGTAACATCGTGTTAGCGGAATATTTCGATGTGATGTACATCCCCGGTTCAGAAGAAATCACCGTCTTCTTAGCCGCTTTCATCGGTGCACTGGTAGGTTACCTTTGGTTCAACGGATTCCCCGCACAGGTCTTCATGGGAGACACCGGCAGTCTGACCGTAGGTGGCATCATAGGTGTTTGCGCGATGATCATTCATAAGGAGTTACTTATTCCTCTGTTATGCGGTGTATTCCTCATGGAGAGCGTGAGTGTCATCGTTCAAACTCAAGTGTATAAGTTCTACAAGAAACGCGGACAGCATGTGCGTGTATGGAAGCGTACCCCGTTGCACGACCATTTCCGTACCTCCGTAGAACAGGTACTTAAAATTGACCCAACCTGTTCCATCAAATTCAAAGGCAGCGAGAACCTGCACCATGAAACGAAGATCGTGCTCCGTTTCTGCATCGTCACGCTCATCCTTGCTGCCATCACTATATTAACATTGAAAATAAGATAAATCGTCATGTCGTCATGACGTCATTAC
>JAFVHA010000065.1 GCA_017478035.1 Paludibacteraceae bacterium
GCGCAACGTCAGGAAGAAGGCATCGACTTCACTCCGATCACGGATTTCTTAAGCGAAGTGAGTCTGCAGACGGACCAGGACGAGAACCTGACCGACACCACCGAACGCGTGACGCTCATGACCGTTCATTCCGCCAAAGGGCTCGAGTTCCCGATTGTGTTCATCGCCGGTATGGAGGAGAATCTGTTCCCTTCCCAGTTCTGCGTCAAACCCAGTGAGATAGAGGAGGAACGTCGCCTGCTTTACGTAGCCATCACGCGCGCCATGGATCGGTGTTTTCTCTCTTTCGCACGACAGCGTTTCCGTAACGGACAGATGACGTTTAACTCGCCGAGCCGTTTCCTCAACGATATCGACCGGCAGTATTTTGAGATGAGAAGACCGGTGCAAGCGCCCGAAAGACCGTCCTTCGGACTGAAAGACCGCTTCGCTGAAAGACCGGCGATGCCTGAAAGACCGGCTGCACCGATGCGGCCCGTGGCGGGTGCAACGAGTTCGATTGCTTCTTCGGCATGGAAGGAAGGCGACCGCGTGATGCATCGCGTGTTCGGAGAAGGAGCCGTCGTGCGCGTCTATCATGACGAGGTGACGGAGAACGACAAGATTGAAATCAATTTTGACAAACAGGGCACAAAGACCTTGCTGCTCACGCACGCGAAATTGGAAAGGGTGTAGGAGTACAGAGTACAGAATACAGAATACAGAGTACAGACCGATTATGAATAAATCAGGTATCCTGCGATGCCGGCGAGCACAATAAGCAAAATCGGGTGACTCAGTAAAGTTGAGAGTTTAGAGTTGAAAGTTGAGAGACGACTTTCTTCTTTCTTTTTTATGAAATTCGGCAGGATGGTGAAGAAGGCGACGAGGGCAAAGATGATCCATGAGGTCGAATCGATGAACGTGGTGGGTTTGATCAGTATCAGTGCTGCTGAGGCCACGAGTCCGATAACGGTAAAACGGAGCATTCGGAGTGTCTGCTCGAAATACGGGTTTTCCTTGAAGCGTTTCTGCAGCCAGAAATAGGCTTTGCAAATACTCAGCATGATAATCAGACTCGGCAGTACGATTGCGGACGTGCTCAGTATGCTGCCCCATATGCCGCCCACCGTATATCCGACATAAGTGGCACAGTTAATGCCAATCGGTCCCGGAGTGACCTGGCTGACAGCCACGATATCAACAAACTCCTGCTGACTCATCCAGCCGTTCGCTTCCACCTCCATTTCTATCAGAGACAGAATCGCCAGACCTCCTCCGAAACCGAAGAGGCCGATCTTAAAGAACGATATGAACAGTTGCAGATAAAGCAAAGTCGTGATTTTTAGTTTTTAGTTTTTAATCTCACACCAATGAGAGTGATCACGATAGTGGCGAGGATGACCCACACGGGATTGACATGTCCGAGCCAGATAAGCAAGGCTGCAGCTAACGAGACCAGCAGGAAAATGGCATTATGTCCTTTGTCCTTTGTTGCGGTTCGTGCCATTTTGACCAAGGGCGCGGCGATGAGGGCGACTACAGCAGGACGAACGCCTTTGAAAACCGCTTCCACTGCCGGCTGCTCTTTCCATTCGGCAAAGAGCATGGCGATCGCGAGGATGATGAGGAAAGACGGCAGTACGGCTCCCAAGACGGCTCCGCACACTCCTTTTCGCCCGCCTACACGCCAACCGATGAAGATGGCCGAGTTGACGGCAATCAGTCCCGGAGCGGCTTGGGCAAGCGCAATCATGTTGAGAAACTCCTCTTCGTCAATCCATCCTTTGCGATCGACGACCTCGCGTTGGATAAGGGGTAACATGGCATAACCTCCACCAAGGGTGAAGGTGCCGATCTTCAAATATGTCCAAAATAATTGGAAAAACAATTTACTCTTTATTCTCGCGCAGTTGTTGCTTTACGAACTTGGCGAGCATGTTGATGGCTGCGTTGTTATGTCCACCTTGCGGCACAATGACATCCGCAAAGCGTTTACAAGGCTCGATGAACTGTTCGTGCATCGGTTTGAGCACCCGCTGGTAACGCTCGATGACCTGCTCCGCCGTACGTCCGCGCTCGAGTACGTCACGTTTCATGACGCGTATCAGACGGTCGTCGGCATCGGCATCCACGAAGATCTTCAGGTCCATCTGCGCGCGCATCTTGGGTTCGCGCAGCGCCATAATACCTTCTACCACGATCACCTCTTTCGGCTCAATATGAATGGTCTCCTCCGAGCGCGTACAGGTGATATAGGAGTAGATAGGCTGCTCGATCGATTTTCCCTCTTTGAGCATGCCGATATGTTTCTCCAACAGGGACCAGTCAAAAGCGTCCGGATGGTCAAAGTTGATGTTTTGACGCTCCTCAACAGGCACATTACTGCTGTCCTTGTAATACGAATCCTGGGGGATAACTACCACTTCGCCCTTGGGAAGGCGCTCAATGAGTTTTCTGACTACCGTTGTTTTTCCCGAGCCGGTACCGCCCGCTATACCGATGATGAACATAAAGACATTTACAATTTAGTCATTTACGATTTTTTCATTTATTCGGGGCACAAAGGTACAACTTTTTTCTGATATATGCAAATAATAGGGACAAAATGTTACAAAAATAAAAATAATTGCAAAAAAACTTGCGTGTTTCAATAATTTGTTGTAATTTTGTAGCCGAATTTGATTTAAAGCGCGAATACGCGTTGGAGAGATGCTCGAGTGGTTGAAGAGGCACGCCTGGAAAGCGTGTAAACGCCAAAAGTGTTTCCGGGGTTCGAATCCCCGTCTCTCCGCAAAAGATTTTTAACAACTAACTTAATTAATTTTTATTCTCATGAAAAAAGTATTTGCAACCCTTACGGTGCTGGCTATGCTGACTTTCGGCAGCGCAGCAATGATGGCACAAGAGGCAGCAGCTCCGGCAGAGGAGGCCGCTGTAGAAAACGTTGATGAAGCAGCTCCTGCTGTAGAAGAAGTAGCTGAGGCTCCCGCAGAGGAGGCCGGCGGCTTGGTAGCGCTTCACAAGACTCTTAAGACGAAGTTTATTGAAGGTGGTGCCGGCTTCATGGCGCTGACCCTCGTTACTCTCGTATTCGGTTTAGCACTTTGTATCGAGCGTATTATCTATCTGTCGCTGAGTAAGACCAACACCAAGGAGCTGCTCGCAAATATTGAGGCTGCTCTGAAGAAAGGCGGTATCGAGGAGGCTCTAGAGGTATGCCGTAACACCCGTGGCCCTGTAGCTTCGATCTTCTATCAAGGTTTGAGCCGCTACGACGAGGGTATCGACGTAGTGGAGAAGACGGTTGCTTCCTACGGTGGTGTACAGCTCGGTCTGCTGGAGAAGAACCTGTCCTGGATCTCGCTCTTCATCTCGATTGCTCCGTCTCTCGGATTCTTGGGTACTATCATCGGTATGATCGCTGCCTTCGATAAGATTCAGCAAGTAGGTGATATCTCGGCTACCGTTGTTGCCGGTGGTATCAAGGTCGCTTTGTTGACCACCCTTCTCGGTTTGATCATCGCTATCGTTCTGCAGTTGTTCTACAACTACATCCTCAGCCTCATCGAAGGTCTGGTGAATGAGATGGAGGACAGCTCGATTAGCCTGCTTGATATCGTAGTAGAGTTCGACGCTGCCCAGAAGAAAAAATAATTTAAGGTACGCGTGCGTACACGTGAACCATTAACTTATAAATTCTGAGCAAATATGAAAGATTATAAATTATTACCAAAAATAACCCTCCTGGCACTGTTGGCACTGGGCATCGTGTTTACCGTGCTGTTCTACCTGCCTTTATCGGAAGGTACGCTGGAGGTCGCCGGTGATTTCCTGAATATTCCTCTATTTACCGACGCTTTCCTCATCTGGGTATATATCCTGTTGGGAATCGTGGTTCTGGTAACTCTGGGCGTAGTAGCCGTAGAGTTCGCAGAGAACTGGAAAAAGAACCGTCGCAAAGCGTACATGACGCTGGGTGTAGTAGGTGGATTCATCCTGTTGGCACTCATCTGCTGGTTTGCCGGTAGCCCCGAGAAGATCAATATCATCGGTTACGAGGGTACAGACAACGAAGGTGCGTGGGCACAATTGGCTGACGCCGTTATCTATGCTTGCTATTTCCTTATCATCGCTACCGTCGGTACGATGATCTGGGGATACGTACATACCAAAAGACTGAAGTAAATCACATTTATCATGGCAAAGAAAATCCCACAGATTAACGCCAGCTCCATGGCGGATATCTCGTTCCTGTTGCTGATTTTCTTCCTGGTGACCACCTCGATGGATGTTAACCAGGGACTGGCTCGCCGTCTGCCTGCTCCTATTCCTCCCGATCAGAAAGTAGAGGATAAGGATATTAACAAACGCAACCTGTTGGTAGTTAAGATTAACTCCGCTAACCAGTTGATGGTGCAAGGTCAGTTGATAGATGTGAAGCAACTTCGCGAGAGAGCTAAAGAGTTCATCAAGAACGAGAATAATGCGGACTACTATCCGAAATTGGTGGAAGAGGATTTCGGTGCTCCGTTCGGTGTACTCAAGTACACGAAGGATCACGTTATCTCCGTCCAGAACGATGTGGATACGCAGTATCAGGCATACCTCGACGTTCAGAATGAACTTGTAGCCGCGTATAATGAATTGCGTGAAGAATGCGCGCAGAAGTATTTCCACAAGGCTTACAACGAACTCGACGAGGATCAACAGAAACAGATTCAAAAGATCTATCCTCAGAAGATTTCCGAAGCTGAACCTAAAAATTACGGTAACTAACATGGCAAAGATTCGTAGAAATGAGAAACGTGAGATGCCGGCACTCAATACGTCGTCACTCCCTGATATTATCTTCATGCTGCTCTTCTTCTTCATGTCCGTTACGTCAATGAAGGAGGTGACCTACAAGGTGCAATTCAAGAACCCGCAGGCTACCGAGCTTACCAAGCTGGAGAAGAAATCCCTCGTGCGTTATATCTACGTCGGTACTCCGACGGCAGAGTTCCGTAAGCAATATGGTGCAGAGACCCGTATCCAACTCGATGACGCTTTCGCAGAGACGAAAGAGATTGGCGAATATATCGTCAATGAGCGTTCGTCCATGAAAGAGAGCGAGCAGGGTTTGATGACGGTTTCCATCAAGGCTGATAAAGAGACCCGCATGGGTATCATCGCTGATATAAAGCAGGAACTGAGACGCGCGTACGCACTGAAAATCAGTTATGCCGCTACGCAGCGCACAAGTTATTAACCACTTCAATAAGAGCCGCTTTATTGCGGCTCTTATTGTAGGTATAGCTCTGGTGATGAGTGCCTGCCGATCTCATCCCGAGCAAGTGAAAGTGAGCGGACAGGACGAGTGGCGTGAAGGCGATATCGTACTCCGTTGCGGCAGTGGTATGGAGAGTCGGGTCGTCACGCAAAGAAGCCATTCGGCGTACTCGCATGTAGGACTGCTGCATTACGACAGTCTCTGTAAGGAATGGCAGGTGGTGCATGCCGTACCCGGCGAGGATGAACCGGAATATGTGAAGACAGAGCCGTTGTCCGTTTTCTACTCGCCTTTCCGGGCCCGCAGCGGAGCATGGCTGCGAGTGGATTGCAGCGACAGTGTGGCGCAGAAGGCAGTGCAATACGCTTTGCAAAAAGCGGAACAACACATACTTTTTGATAACGAATACTTACTTGCGGATAGTACCTTTCTTTATTGTACCGAACTGGTCTGGCGCGCTTTTATGGCGCAGGGAATGGATGTAACGAACGGACGACGACATCCGCTGCCGACGATGTTCAGCAAAGAAGGGGAAGCTATTTTCCCAAGCGATATAGAGCAGAGTGAGACCACTCTTTTTGTAAAACCCTTTTAAAAACAAACAATCATGAAAAAAATGTTTCGTTTGATGGCAGTGGCCATCGTAGCATTGGCAATGGGCGCTTGCTCCAAGTCAGCCACCCCGGAAGGCGCTGCTAAAGCGTTCCTGAAGAGTTACCAGAAGGGCGATTACGCAGCGCTGGTAGACCAGATGCAGTTCAAGAAAGAAGCAAGCGACGAAGACAAGGCGCAGTTTGCAGAGTTACTGAAGGCCAAAGTGGGTCCGGAAGTCGAGAAGAAAGGCGGTATCGCTTCTTATGACATTGACGAGGTTGCAGTAGCAGAGGACGGCCAGACTGCCAAGGTTAATTACACCATCCATTTCGGTGATGGCAGTGAAGGCAAGGATGACGTGAATCTGATTCTTGTAGACGGCAAGTGGAGAATTGATGTAGGCAAATAATCAAGCCTTATGATACCAAAACACGCCCTGCTAAGCAAGGCGTGTTTTTTATTGCAACTGTTTGCCGGTGATCTGCAAGGTGCC
>JAFVHA010000156.1 GCA_017478035.1 Paludibacteraceae bacterium
CACGGTGTAGCGGATAGCGGGTAACTCATAGTTCATGGAGGTGTCAAACTCTGCATCTGCCTCGCTTCGGAAAGGCTCAATCCATTTGACCTCGCCTTCCACCACCGAAGGCCATGAAGCAATCGTCATCTGCGGACTCTTTCCGCGTGTACGCAGATCGCGACTCATACGCCGCAGCAGACGATGTACGTACGTCGGAATCCATCGCTCTCCATCCAGCGACACCGGACTCATCGGGGCGGCGTAAATCTTATACTTGCATGCGGCATCAATATGCTCTGTCAATATCGGATTGAGCGCATGGATACCTTCGACTACCATAATGGTATCGTCGTCCAGTTGGAGCGTTTCGCCCTGATACTCACGTTTTTCTTCCGCGAAATTGAAAGTCGGCAACGCTATCTCCTTGCCGGCAATAAGCGCCTTGAGGTCCTCTTCGAGTTGCTTGAGATCAATGGCATAAACGGACTCATAGTCTTTGGAGCCATCCTCTTTGAGTGGGGTGAGTGAACCGTCCACGTACCAGTTATCGAGCGATAACGCTACGGGTTGCTTGCCTTGTGCAAGCAGTTCGAGACACAACCGATGTGAGGTACTCGTCTTTCCACTCGAAGACGGTCCGGCAATCAGCACCACGCGTACTCCGGCGCGAGCACATATATCCTGCGCGATACGGGCCAGTTGGGCTGCATGGTATTCTTCACCTTCTTTCACTAACTCAGCGGCATGGCCGCTCTCAATCATCTCATTAATGTACGCCACTCGGCGTTTCGATTCTTCTATCATAAGCAATTAAACGGGGTCAACATCAATAATCATTTTTGTATTCTTGAAAGCAGGTACAGTCCCTATATAATCCACCGCCTCTTTGAGCCGTCTTTTGGCCTCCTGCATATTCGCTCCGGTTTCGATACGCAGCGTCAGTTCGCGAAGGGTATAGGCCTGTATCCGCTCGATGGACGGTATGATCACTCCTGATACGCGTTGTGCAAAGACAAGCGCGAGGTACGACTGCAGTTCTGCCGCTACACGCTGCACACGGGCGGCGTTGTGGTCACGTAATTGCAGGCGAATTATCCGATGGAATGGGGGATATTTGAATGTTTCCCGCTCGCTTATCTGCTGGTTGTACAGCGCCTGATAATCATGCTGCCGGACCATCTCCAAGACTGCATTGGACGGATCGAAAGTCTGAATCCATACTTCTCCTTTTGTACCTTTTCGTCCGGCTCGTCCCGCTACCTGCTCAAGCATCTGATAAGCACGTTCGTAAGCTCTAAAATCCGGTTGGTTAAAGAGCGGATCGGCATTCAGCACCGCTACCAGACGCACGTCATCGAAATGGAGACCTTTGGTAATCATCTGCGTACCGACCAATATATCACATTCATGGCGGGAGAAGGCATTGATGATATCCTGATAGGCCGATTTATTACGGGTGGTATCCAGGTCCATACGCAAGACGCGTGCTTCCGGGAAGAGGGTCTGTATCTCATCTTCGATGCGCTCCGTACCGAAACCGATCATCTTCATTTCGCCGCCGCATGAAGGACAAACCTCCGGCACGGGCATATGATAGCCGCAGTAATGGCATCGTAACTCGCGCTCGCGTTTATGGTAGGTCATCGGCACATCACACTGTACGCAACGCGGAGGCTGGCCGCATGATACACACTGTATCTGCGGGGCATACCCTCGACGGTTCTGAAAGAGAATGACCTGTTTGTTATCTGCCAGACATTGGCGTATCCGATCCACGAGCGGGTCAGAGAAATGGCCGTACATCTCTTTGCGCTCGTATTGGCGCTTGAGGTCAATAAGCGTGATATCCGGCAGTTCGACACCTCCGAATCGCTCTGTCAGCGTCACCAGTCCATAGGTACCTTTCTTCGCCAGGTAATACGACTCAACGGAAGGAGTAGCCGATCCCAGCAATACTCTCGCGCGATGCATCCGAGCCAGGACGATGGCGGCAACACGCGCATGATAGCGCGGATTGGGTTCCGCTTGCTTGTAACTGGCGTCATGCTCTTCATCCACAATGACGAGCCCTATATCGGATAGCGGAAGGAATACGGAACTACGGGCTCCGAGGAGGACAAAATTATTGGTGATTGATGATTGATGATTGATGATTTGTGATTTTTGATTGGTGATTTGTTTGTAGCGCTCTTCGCGTTCGGCATCGGTCAGACGGCTGTGATAGACGATCAGCCGGTCGCCGAAAATACACTGCAGACGGGAGGTGAGTTGAGTGGTCAGCGCAATCTCAGGGACCAGATACAGCACATTCTTTCCTGCCGCCAATTGATCCTGAATAAGATGAATATAGATATCTGTCTTACCGCTGGAAGTGACACCGTGAAGCAGGACGATATCTTTTCCGGATGTCCAGAAAGTCTCGATGGAATCGACACTTTTCTTTTGCGCGGGCGATAGTTCATGCGCGGGTTCGATGGGTCCTGTATAAGGAGCTATGACCGTCCTGCGCCGTTTGGGCGGGTTGGTCAGACGTTTGTCGAGTCCTCCGGGCAAAGCCGCAGCCATCACTTCGCCGAGCGTACACATATAATAGTCGCTCATCCATTGCCATAAGTCCAACTGCTCTTTAGAGACCACCGGCGCTGTATCAAGAATTTCGAGAACGGGTCTTATTTTCTCTGCCCATGCTGTATCGATCGGTTCGGTATGTTCCCGCAGCACTACGCCTCTCACCTCTTTTTTCATCAGCGGCACGATCACGCGTGTTCCGGGCGCGGGCATAGACAAACTATCCGGGATGCTATA
>JAFVHA010000015.1 GCA_017478035.1 Paludibacteraceae bacterium
CAACCCCGTAACCTTGCCAAATCCGTTACAGTAGAATAATCTTCAAATCTTCAAATCTTCAAATCTTCAAATCTTCAAATTATGATAAGAATCGCAATCCTCGGCTACGGCAACATCGGCAAAGCTGCCGAAGAAGCCATCCAATCTGCTCCGGACATGGAGTTGGCAGGTATCTATCATCACGATGAGATAGATCAAATCATCAATCATCAATCCTCAATCATCAATCATCAATCATCAATCATCAATAATATTGATGCCGTCCTCATCTGCACTCCCACCCGCGAGGTGCAGAAATTCGCTACCGTGCTGGCTGAACGAGGCATATGTACCGTGGATAGTTTCGATATCCATGGTCAGATATGGAATCTGCGCAGCGGTTTGGATCCGGTGTGCAAGGCCAATAAAGCCGTCAGTATCATCTCTGCCGGCTGGGATCCGGGCAGCGATTCGGTGGTGCGCGCACTGCTGATGGCATTGGCTCCGAAAGGACTGACCTACACCAATTTCGGTCCCGGCAGAAGTATGGGACATACGGTCGCCGCGAAAGCCATCCAAGGCGTCAAGAACGCGCTATCCATGACTATTCCTTTGGGAACGGGGATCCATCGTCGTATGGTCTATATCGAACTCGAGGACGGTGCTGATTTCAAGACCGTCGAAGCGGCTATCCTGGCGGATGACTATTTCGCCCACGATGAGACGCATGTCATCCCGGTGGAGAGTGTCGATGCCCTCAATAACGTCGCGCATGGCGTCAACCTGGTTCGTTCCGGAGTGAGCGGCGCAACGCATAACCAACGCTTCGAGTTCAATATGGAAATCAACAACCCCGCGCTGACGGGTCAGGTAATGGTTTCCTGTGCCCGTGCCGCCGTCCGTCTGCGGGAACGCGGCGACTACGGAGCGAAGACGATGATCGAACTTGCCCCCATCGATCTCCTTCCGGGCGACACCGAAACTCTGGTCAAAGCGCTGGTATAGGGAAGATTTAATTCTGTATGTCGGAAATTCCGACACACTGCCGCGGATCCGACTTCGATTGCCTTGAGTGACCAACATTGCCTTTCGACGATAAAAACTAATACCAGGATGTGGAAGAGGAACAATACCTTTTGCACTAAAATTATCAATCATCAATCATAAATCATAAATCATCAATCGAAAAAGTCTCACTTTTTCTTGTGTATGTCATTTTTTTGTAGTACCTTTGCAGCGATTTTGAACACATATACCGTTATGGCTATTAAGACTACTGAACTGATTCGTACATCTCAGAGTTGGGATGGCGCCATCCTGCCGGATTTTCCTAAAGGCAAACCGGAGTTACGCGTTATTCGTCTGGACTTTCCTGTTGGCGACAAGACCGGTTGGCATCATCATACCGTCGTAAACTATGGCATCGTGCAGCAAGGTGAGTTAACCATCGTCTGCCAAGATGGCTCTGAGAAAACATTCCACGAAGGCGAACCTCTGGTTGAGGTCATTGGCACTATCCATCGCGGCGAAAACAGAGGCAGTAAACCCGTCATTCTTAACATGTTCTACTTCTCCTTACCAGGCGAAGAGATAACCATCCAACATCCGGAATTGGAGCACGAACAGAAAACCGAAGCAGATACACTCACAGATTCACACAAAGATGTGTGCTAGTGTTCGCGCATGGTGCCGGAACGGTAGGCATCGAGGAGTTGTTCGAGGGAGTGGATCTGCTCGAGGAGTTCTTTGCCTTTGTCGGTGTCTTTGATGCGTATCCGTCGTCCGGAGAAGTCCTGAAGGAGTGTGCGGCTATGGATATCGGAGCCGGAGAGGATGGCCTGTTCGCGCGATTCGAACGACTCATGCTCGACGAGCTGGATACCATGGCTATTATAGATAAGGGTATATCCGGCGATACCCGTTTTCTCCTGATAGGGTTTGGAGAAGCCGCCGTCGATGACGAAACGCTTGCCGTTGGCGCGGATAGGCGTTTCTCCTTTGATGGTGCGAACGGGTACATGTCCGTTGATGATACGCCCCGTCGCAGGGTCAAGACCGAATTCCCGAAGAATATTTTCGCATACTTTCTCATCGTCTGCGAGGGTGAAATAGGAGCCCTTTTTCTCGTGATGAGGATCAAGAGAGATGGATGATTGATGATTGATGATTGATGATTTGCTGATGAAGTAACGCTCGAAAGTGGTCATCTTGTCTTTGTTATACAGCGGTGAGTACTCGCCTTCCCAGAGATAAAGCATATAATCGAGCGCATCGTCTTTGGCTTTGCCGGTTCCGTAATAAGCCTGTCGTATGATCTCCTCGGTGCGGTCCATGAGTGCTTTGCCTGCGACGCGTTTGCCGCATACATCGGCTTGAGTGAACGAACCGTCTTCGTTGAGAGGTATTGCCGCATGATAGAGCAGAAAACCGTTGCGGACGAGATACAGGGAGCCGTGCTCGTAGAGCATCTTCAGATGGCGCTGCATCTTCTCGGACTTGCGGAACGAGCGTGCGAGCTGGTCCATGAGATCCTGTTCCTCCTGGCTCAACTTATACGGGTCTTTCGGATCGAGAGTGGGGAGGTTCGTATCCGTTAACGGATACTCGCAATTTTGAATTTTGATTTTTGAATTTTGAATTTTATCGAGCAGGGCGCGGTGATCCATGTGCCACTCGGGATGACGGAGGACGGTCTGTCCTTCGAGTTTGAACTGGATAATCGAGATGGCCTTATGCATCTTCGCCATCAGTTGTGCGGAGCGCGTGAGGCGCGGGTTATTCTCGAAGTCTTTGGTTTGCCAGATCGTACACGGGTCGTCCCCGTAGGTGGTCATGGCGAAATTGGCGAGAGGCAGGAGGTTGATGCCGTAACCCTCTTCGAGGGTTTCGATATTGGCATACCGTATGGATACGCGGAGGACAGTAGCTATCAGGGCGAGGTTACCCGCCATAGCTCCCATCCATTCGATATCATGGTTGCCCCACTGGATATCATAGTCGCGCACGGTGGAGAGCACATCGAGGATCTTGGATGCCCCGGGTCCGCGGTCGAAGATATCTCCGACGACATGGAGGGTATCGATAGTCAGTCCGTGGATGAGATAACTGATAGCGATGAGGAGCTGGTCGGCACATCCGGTTTCGATGATGGCTTCGATGATGGCGTTATAATAAGTCTGCCGGTCGTGCTGCTCGAGGTTGGACTCATGGAGCAGTTCGCCGATGATATAGGCATAGTCGGGCGGCAGGAGTTTATGTACTTTCGACCGGCTGTATTTGATAGTCACGGCACGGGCAATCTCCACAACCTGTCCGAGGCGGCGGATGTACCAGTCGTCTAATGATTGGAGATTGGATATTTGAGATTGTAGATTTGGTATCGGTTCGCCGGCATAGTAGCGTTTGACGAGTTCGATGCGCTCGTCGGGATAGTAGATGAGGGCGCAGAGGGCACGTTTCTCCTCCTCGGAGAGGGCGTCGCCATAGACCTCGTCCACTTTCTTGCGCACGACGCCGGAAGCGTTCTTGATCATATGAATGAAAGCCATGGACTCGCCATGCAAGTCACTTACGAAATGCTCTGTTCCTTTGGGAAGAGAGAGGATGGCGCGGAGGTTGATCAGCTCCGTGATGACAGCCTGCGAATTGGGAAATTTCTCGCTTAACAGTTGCAGATAACGTTCGTCTAACATAATACAAGGTACAAAGTGACAATGTACAAGGTACAAAGTCAAATCGGGCGCAAAGGTACAATTAATAATTCAAAATTCAAAAGGAAAAATTCAAAATTGGGCAGAAAAGTGAGTTTTTTTGAAAAAAACGCGTGCGCGCTTGTGTATATGAAAAAAAAGTCGTATCTTTGCAGCCGATTTTGTGAAAAACTAAAAAACAACGATATGACTACATCAGCAAAAATTCTTACTTGGACGAGCGTAATTGCATTTATCGCGCTTGCGTTATTCATCTTTATCAAGTTCTTCTTTGTGTATGCAGAGGGCGTGAACGAGGGAGATATCAACTACTTCCAGAAAGAGGGGTATATCTTCAAAACGTACGAAGGAAAGATGATTCAGTCGGGCTTGAAATCGGCAAACGGCGTTCAGGGAAGTATCCAGTCGAACGAGTTTAAGTTTTCGGTGGATAACGAAGCTGTAGCAAAGCGCTTCTCGGAGGTGTCGAACACAGGCGTGAAGCTGCACTGGAAACGTTATCTGGGCTCGCTGCCTTGGCGCGGCAACAGTCAGTTCATCGTGGACAGTATCTATTCATCCCGTCCGGAGAAGCCGTCTGCCACCAAAGCGGAGCCGACCATAGTCAATTCAACGGAGATGGAAGCCTTATGATGACCGAAGAGAAATACAATCTGGTCAAGATGTTCGAGCGTTCGTTCCGGGATAACTGGGACCAGGAAGCCGTAACCGATTACGGCACGAACGTGACCTTGACCTACGGACAGTTGGCTATCAACATCGAGAAACTACATATCCTCTTCCGGGAGTGCGGCATCCAGAAAGATGACAAGATAGCCGTAATGGGTAAAAACAACAGCAACTGGGTGGCCGTCTATCTGGCAGCCATCACATACGGAGCGATTATCGTGCCTATTCTGCAGGATTTCCGTCCGAACGATGCGATCCATATCATCAACCATTCGGAATCAAAACTGCTGTTCATCAGCGATATCAACTGGGAAGGCATCGACCTGGACCAGATTCCGAACGTGTTAGCGGCGGTGAGTCTCAACGACTGGCATCCGATATCGTTGGCGCTGGACCCGAAGAAAATCAATTTCGAATCAATAGCGCAGAAATTCAAGGAGAAACATCCGGAGGGCTATTGGGCGCAGGATGTCCATTTCGACGAACGCAGCAACGAGGCGATCGGTTCCATCAACTATACCTCGGGCACAACCGGTTTCAGCAAAGGCGTTATCATGCCGCTGAACGGTTTGGCAGGTAATGTGCGGTACGGCATCGAGTCGGGACTGGTATATAACGGTTCCCGGTTCGTGACTTTCCTTCCGTTGGCACACGCGTACGGATGTGCGTTCGATTTTCTGGCCTGTATAGCCGCGGGAGGTCACACGTGGTTAGTGGGACGTACACCGTCTCCGAAGATCCTGCTCAAGGCATTCTCGGAGATCAAACCGACGATCATCCTGTCCGTGCCGCTGATCCTGGAGAAGATTTACAAGAAGATGATTGTGCCGCAGATTCAGAAACCGCCCGTAAGCTGGGTGCTGAAAGTGCCGTTCCTGGATGAGGTGGTATGCGGTAAGATCCGCGAGCAGTTGATACAGGCTTTCGGCGGCGAGTTCTGCCAGATGATTATCGGCGGTGCACCGCTGAACCCGGAGGTGGAGGCGTTCCTGACGCGCATCAAATTCCCGATGAGTGTGGGGTACGGTATGACCGAATGTGCGCCGCTTATCGCTTTCACGCCGTACAGCGAAGGCAGTCGTCTCTATTCGTGCGGCAAGGCGCTGAAGGGCATCATGGAAGTCAAGATACTGAGTCCGAACGAGGAAGGTATCGGTGAAGTGGTGGTTCGCGGCGAGAACACGATGAAGGGCTATTTCAAGAACCCCAAAGCAACCAAAGAGAGCTTTACCAAAGACGGCTGGCTGCGTACGGGTGACCTCGGCATGCTCGACGAAGACGGATTCCTCTATATCAAAGGACGCTGCAAGACGATGCTGCTCGGTCCGAGCGGTCAGAATATCTATCCGGAAGAGATAGAAGCGAAAATCAACAACATGCCATACGTATTGGAGTCGCTCGTTCTGCAGCAGGAAGATAACCGTCTGGTGGCGCTTATCTGTCCGGACTACAACGAGGTGGACGCGAGCGGTCTGACGAACGAGCAGTTCGAGGAGATCATCGAAGACTCCCGCAAACAGGTGAACTCCGAGTTGGCGGCATACGAGCAGATAGCGACCGTGAAGATCTATCCGCACGAGTTCGAGAAGACACCGAAGAAGAGTATTAAGCGATTCCTTTATACGAATATGGTTTAGTGGATTAGTGGGTTAGTGGTATGAATCTGTGTGTGGATCAGGGAAATAGCCGGACGAAAGTGGCATTGATGACGGACGAGGGTAAGATGATCAATCATTTTATCTACAAACAGTTCTCATCCGCAGAGGTGGAGCGTCTGTTTGACCTGTACGACATCACGGATTCGATCATCAGTTCGGTGGTGAATATCGAGGCCGCTATTGTCAACACCCTGCATCGCCGCTCGCAGCATTTCGTGCTCTTTGACCATAATACCCCGGTGCCGATCATCAACAAATACGACACTCCGCAGACCTTGGGACAGGACCGTTTAGCCGCGGCTGTGGGTGCGAAAAGTCTTTGCCCGAACGAGAATCTGCTGATTATCGATGCGGGTTCGGCGCTTACCTACGATTTTGTGACTGAGGCAGGCGAGTATGTTGGTGGTAACATCGCTCCCGGGTTCAAGATGCGATTCACGATACTTCACCGGATGACGAAGAAACTCCCATTAGTGGAGGCGGAGGAGAACGAACTGATTCCGCTGTTCGGCAAGAACACACGCGATGCCATAGCTGCCGGTGTGATACGCGGCGTGGCATACGAGGTGAAAGGATACATGCGGACGTTACGCGAGAAAATGCCGCATTTCCAGACCTTCCTGACCGGAGGCAATGCGCCCTACATCCTCAATAACGTGCGTACCTCCCGCACCGAGAAACGGGAACTACATTTTGAGAAACATTTGGTATTGATCGGATTGAATGAGATACTGGTTTATAATAAAGTTGAAAGATAACGTGAAGAGGATATATATCATATTAGGGATGGTGCTCCTGTTGCCTTTCGCCTTTCACCATTCGCCTTTATCGGCTCAGAACCTGACCAGTTCGCCTTATTCGCGCTATGCGTACGGCGATCTGAATGAGAATGTGCCGACGGCTTACCGTTCGATGGGCGGCGTGGGATTCGGTATGCGCAACAACAAAGCCATCAACCCGTCTCAGCCTGCCTCCTATACGTCCTGCGACAGTCTGACGTTTATGATGGACGTGGCGGCGAGTGTGAACTGGAGTCGTTATCAGGACGCTACCGGGCAGCGCAACAAAGCGAACGGAAGTCTGGAATATGTGACGATTCAAATACCGCTGTGGAAGCGATGGATCGCGATGTCGGTCGGTTTGCTGCCGTATAGTTCGGTAGGGTATGCCATCAACCTGGAAGGCGAGACGGACGGCGGCGATTATCAGTATAACCAGACCTATGAAGGAAGCGGTAACATCAGCGAAGTGTACGGCGGTTTGAGTTTCAACGTGCTGAACTGGTTCGCCGCCGGACTGAACGTCTATTACATGTGGGGCGACCTGAACCGTATGCGTACGTTGGTTTTCACGCAGAGCGGCTTGAACCCGACGGTGCAGGATGAGATACTATCGGTCAACAGCGTTCGTCTGCGTTACGGCGCACAGCTTTTCCATACATGGGGTAAACACTCGTTTACAGCCGGCGCTATCTTTGAGAGCCGGATGAAACTGAATAGCGACTACGTGCTGATAGAAACGCAGACGCTGGACTCGCTGGATATCTACCAGGACGGTTGGCAGTTACCGATGGTGTGGGGTGTAGGCGCCAGTTACACATGGGATAACCGCCTCACGCTTGCGTTCGATTATGAGCGGCAATGTATGGCGTCGATGCTGTATAACGGTCTTCCGGGACACTACAGCGGTCTGCAAGACCGTAACCGCTTTGCGTTCGGTATGGAGTACCGTCATAATCCGTTGGGACGCCGTTACGTGGACCAGGTTCGTTGGCGTCTGGGTGCGTCCATGCAGGACGAGTACCTGACCACCATCGGCGCCAAGCGTATCACGGCGGCTATTGGCGTCGGATTGCCCTTATCGACTGCCGGCACAATGGTCAATACCACCGTCGAATACAGTCACCGGGGCAAGACCTCCGGACTGGAGGAACATGCGCTGCGTCTGACCATCGGCGTATCCATCTCCGAGAACTGGTTCTTCAAACGCAAGTTGTAGTTTGGCACGGAAGTTGTTAGTGGAGAGATGAGAGTTTAGAGTTTAGAGTTTAGAGTTTAGAGAAGTTTAAAGTTTTTAAATAGTTATCATTATGAAATTCAGATCATTAGTTGTAGTAGCCTTGGCAGCAGCAATCCCTGCTCTGGCATGCGCGAAACCGAAACAACCGAAGAAAGGAGCCGAAGAAGCTCCGGCACAGGAAGAAGCCGTAGTGGAAGAAGAACCGACTATCACCGAAGAGTGTGTTGTCAATGTGTCTCTGTTCCACGAGTCTGTAAAGAACAAGATGTACGCTGACGCGTACGGTCCTTGGTGGGAGACCTATACGACCTGTCCGAACGCGAACAAGTCGATCTACACCGACGGAGCGAAGATCGTAGAGGCACTGTATCAGACAACCGCTGATCCGGCAGAGAAAGAGCGTCTGGCGAAACTGGCCATCGAGATGCAGGACAAGCGTATCAAGTACTTCGGCAACGATCCCAAGTACCCGAAGGCTTATATCTTGGGCGAAAAGGGTCTGGCATACATCGATTTCTACGGTGAGGCGAAACTGGAAGAGGCACGTGCTTGCTTGCGTGAGTCGGCAGAGGCGATGGGTGCGAAGAGTAAGATGGCCGTGCTCAAATCGCTGGTAGATGTATCGTACGCACTGTACAAACAGGACAAGGACAACAAGGCTGAGCAGTTGATCTCGGACTATGAGTTGGCGAGCAACCTGTTGGGTGACCAGGCATCCGATCCGAACAACAAGAATGCGGATATCGCCGCCAAGCAGAAAGATTATGTGGATAATATCTTCGCTATCTCGGGTGTAGCTGACTGCTCGAAGCTGGATGAGTTGTACTGGGATGATGTACGCGACAATGTGAACAACCTGGAGGTACTGCAGAAGATCGTGAAACTGTACAAGCGTGTTCGTTGCACGGAGAGCGATATCTATTTCAGTGCTTGTGAGGCAGCACACAAACTGCAACCGACGGATGAGTCCGCAGCAGGTTGCGCTTCGATGAGTGCTAAGAAGGGTGACTACGAGCAAGCAGTGGCTTACTACGACGAGGCTATCAAGCTGGCGATGATTGAGGATGAGTTGGAGGATGTAGCTGATTATCAGTACAATGCAGCATTCTATTGCTACAATAACCTCAAGAAATATCAGGAGGCACGCAAGTACGCCTTGGCATCTATCGCTACGCTCAACAGCCTTGGACAGAACAAAGGACAGGGTCGCTGCTACATCATCATCGGTATGTGCTATGCCGCTACGCAACTCTATCCGCAGGACGCCAAGGGTCGTATCCTGAACAAGACGGTATACTGGGTAGCAGTCGATAAATTCGTGAAGGCTAAACAGGTGGATCCGTCCGTAGAGGCACAAGCCAGCGAGTTCATCAACTCGTACAGCAAGTACTATCCGACCAAAGAGGAACGTTTCGACTTACCGAACGAGTTCTCGGGTTCGACCTACTACGTAGGCGGTTGGATTGGCGAAACAACGAGCATCCGATAACCCTTGAAACATCATCGGACATATCCAATTATGGCGGGCAGCGTATTGTTGCTCGCTGTAATTTTGTCCGCCTGTTCGTCCCGTCCCAACAAAGTGGGCGAGATGAAGATCGAAAAGACCCGTGAGCAGTTACCGGTATTGGTGACGGATTCGGTGACCACTCTGATTTCCGATTCCGGCATCACTCGGTATCGCATCGAAGCCGCTCGATGGTTGATGTACGACAAGACCGAACCGCCTTATCAGGAGTTTCCAAACGGTATATACCTGGAGCAGTTTGACGAGGAACTAAACGTGCAGGCTTCGCTCAAAGCCGATTATGCACATTATAACGAGACGGCAGAGTTATGGACGCTGCGAGGCAATGTGCACGCTCTGAACCTCGAAGGCGAGCAGTTCGATACCCAGGAACTCAAATGGGACCAGCAGACCCATCGTGTCTATTCGGATTCGAGTATTCATATCACCCGCGAGAAGAGTATTATCGAGGGAGTAGGGTTTGAATCCAACGAGCAAATGACCAAATATACGATTCTTCATCCGACGGGCATCTTCCCTGTCGATGATGAGGAATAATGAATGAACGATTTAACGAATGAACGATTTAACGAATGAACGATTTAACGAATTAACGAATTAACGAAATAGAGATATGTTGTTAGCAGGAAAAACGGCCTTGATCACGGGTGCAGCCCGCGGTATAGGCAAACAGATAGCGTTGACATGCGCGCGTGAAGGTGCCGATATCGCTTTCACGGACTTGGAATTGAATGAGGCGGCGCAAGAGACACGCGACGAGATAGCGGCCTTGGGTGTGAAAGTGGCGTTTTATGCCTCCAACGCGGCGGATTTTGAGGCTGCGCATCAGGTAGTGGAGCAGGTCGTTGCCGATTTCGGACGACTCGATATCCTGGTGAATAACGCGGGTATCACGCGCGACACCCTTCTCATGCGTATGACCGAGCAGCAATGGGACATGGTCATCAACGTCAACCTCAAGTCGGCGTTTAATTTCACCCATGCGGTGACGCCCGTGATGATGCGTCAACGTAGCGGTTCGATTATCAGTCTCAGCTCGGTAGTAGGTATAAACGGCAATGCCGGACAGGCCAATTATGCGGCTTCGAAAGCCGGAATCATCGCGCTTACGAAGTCCGTAGCCAAAGAGTTAGGTGCCCGTGGGGTACGTGCCAATGCTATTGCGCCGGGCTTTATTCTGACCGATATGACGAAGGCTTTGCCCGAAGAGACCCTCAAGCAGTTTGTCTCGATGATTCCGATGCGCCGGGGAGGCGAACCCGAAGAAGTGGCCAAGGTGGCGCTCTTCTTGGCGAGCGACCTTAGTTCCTATGTCTCCGGACAAGTGATCCAAGTCAACGGAGCAATGGCATGAAAAAATCCCGCATTGAGTTGCGGGATTTTTATTTGTGATTTAAGATTTGTGATTTATCTCTCCAATATCTTAAACTGCCAGGGTTTGAGGGTGAAGGTCTGAACGGTTTCAATCTCACATGGCTTGCCGCAGAGACAGGTGTACTTGCCTTCGTATCCCGAGAGATAGAGGGTGACTTCCTGCTCCTTATCGGACATGTTCATGATGGCGAGCACGGTGTTCGAGTGCCATTTGCCTTCTTTCTGACGTGCGCAAGCAAAGACCGCATCGTTGTCTCCCGGGATCATCGCCATGAGAGCGCCGGCTTCCGGACTGAACAGCGCTTTGTTGCGCATACGCAGATCATTCAGTTTCTTGTATAAATCGGCTTGCGCGAACGCTTCGTCATGGTCAATCGTATCTTTCTCAAAGAACTCCAGACGGTGGTGGTTACCGCTCAGCTGACCCGTGTAGATCATCGGCATGCCCGGTACTACATACGTAAAGGCGGCAAACAGATTGACGGCATCTCCCATCCGTTCCTGCTCTGTACCTTGCCAACTGTTCTCATCATGATTGGAGATGAAATTCATGCGAATAGCTTCGGGGCGAATGGTAGTGTCGGCTTTCGCGAAGTAATCCCACAAATCCCATGTGTTTTTCTTTCCTTGTGCCACCTCGTTCATCAGCTTATGCAGCGTCCATCCGTAGTACATGTCGAACGCCGTTTCGGTCAACTCGTCGGCTTTGTCCTCGTCCTCGGCGAGTGTGAACATGTCAGGATGCGTCAGACGCAAATCGCCCATCGCCCAGTTCCAGAAATCGGTGGGCACTTCTCCGGCTACGTCACAGCGGAAACCGTCAATACCGATACTGTCCATCCACCAATGCATGGCTTTGAGCATCTCGTTGCGCATGTCCTGGTTGTCATAGTTGAGTTTGGAGATATCGGTCCAATCGTATTGCACCATGAGGTTGCCAAGGCTGTCACGATAGTGCCATCCGTCGTTTTGTGTCCACTCGCTGTCCGGTGCCGTATGATTGGCTACCCAGTCGAGGATGACCTTAAAGCCCAATTCATGTGCTTTAGCAAGGAAATGCTCGAAGTCCTCACGGGTACCGAACTCAGGATTGATTGCGCAGTAATCCATGATGGAGTAGTAGCTGCCGAGCGTTCCTTTGCGGGTGATCTTACCGATAGGCTGGCAGGGCATGATCCAGAGGATATCGATGCCGTTGTCACGCAGGGTGGGGAGTACCTCTTCTGCGGCGCGGAACGTACCTTCCGGGGTTAACTGACGGGTATTAAGTTCGTAGATCGTGGCGTCATACGCCCATTTCGGGTGACGCATCTCCGGCTGCGAGCAACTGATAAGCGCTATCACAACCATGATCAATAAAATAAACTTTTTCTTAGCCACAAGGGCACGATTAATTACATTTTTCATTCTTCAATAATATTATAGGTTAATTCCTTCCGGTTGATGATGACGGTCACTTTTTTGCCCAGATACACACGCTGGTAGATGATCTCGTCCGGCCGTTCGATGAGCGGAATGAAATCGCCGTAGAGCAACGGCATCGAGTTACGGCGCATGTGAATCAGCTCCGCTACCTTGTTACGCATCGTGCGCTCGTCCAGGCTCAGCGTTTCGAAGCGCATCATATGGCGGTTGTCCGGGTCGTTACCGCCCACTTCTCCGTACTCGTCGCCTTGGTAGATACAAGGCACGCCGGGCAAGGTCATATTGAGTACTTCGAGCAGCAACGCGCATTTATAGGCTTTTTCGGCGTTACCGATACCTACCTCCTGCGTCCAGCCTTCCTCTTTGCCCTGACTGTAGATATCTATCGCTCCTCCTGCGATGGACGCAAAACGGATCTGGTCATGGTTGCCGCTGATGTTTCCCATCGTGTGATGGGCGCCGTAGGTGGCGAGAGAGGTCAATTCGTTTTGCATGATGGCGTCCATGCCTTTGAGTCCGCAGAGTGCCTCGCGTGCCGTGAAATAGACATTGAAATCGAATTGGGCGTTCAGCATACCTGATTTGACATAACTGCCGATGAGTTCCGGACTGCCGTATGTCTCGCCGATCATCCAGATAGGCCGTCCGGGCCAGCGGTGGGCGATCTTCTGACCTAACATCCGCCAGTATCCTTCGGGGATATGTTTGCAGGCATCGTGACGGTATCCGTCGAGCTCGTAGTTCGCCAACCAGTACAGCGCGCTGTCCGTCATGGCTTCGCATACCTCCTCGCGTTCCAGATCCAGCGTCGGGATATGCGTGTCGAACCAGGTCGTCAGACGCGCGTCGTCCCATAACTCGAAGTTACGCCGTCCGTCCGGCAGGATAGAGTCCGTATGCCAGTCGGGATGCGCCTGGAGGGTAGGCGAGTTGATATGCATATGGTTTGCTACATAGTCCAGTACCACGTTTATCCCGTGCGCGTGCGCGCTATCCAATAAGGAGTGTAACTCGTCCGGCGTACCGAAACGGCTGTCTAACTCCGTTGCATAGATAGGCCAGTAACCGTGATAACCGCTGAACTTGGTGTAGGTCTTCGACGGGTCGTATTTATTGCCGTTCTTGAACTTGTAGCAGCCCCATGCATCCCACGGGTTCTGCGTGATGGGACTGATCCACAGGGTGTTAACGCCGAGTTTGTCGAAGTATCCTTCGCTTATTTTCTTCGTGATGCCGGCAAGGTCACCGCCTTGATAATCCACGATATCGAGTACCTCCGGCGAGTTCATCTTCCAGTCGTTGGCGCTGTTTCCGTTGTAGAAACGGTCCACCAAGAGCGAGTAGAGTACTTGTGCCTGCTGGTCGTGACGGTTCAGCTGTGCGGCACTCGTCACCACTTTGCCGTCCTCGAGCGGCAATAACAGGTCATTGAACAGGTTCTGCTCGTCCTCCGCGAATACACGCAGGAAGGCCCTGCCTTTGGCGCAAGCCTGTATCTCCGGCACGATGGACAGGTCGATGGTCCATTCGTTATCGCCGGTCTGCAGCCAGTAAGCCGAGTCGATGCACATATTCTGCACATAGGTCACCATGTGCGGATTCTCCACCGCATCGTAGAAGCCGACACGCAGACGGTCTTCTTCGTAGCCAAGAGAGATAAACGCCTGACGAACCGGTTTGTGAGGCAGAACGGGAATCGAAATACTGCCGCTTTTGTCGCTCAGTGTGATGGCATCAATCCGACGACCGGCATTGATAACCTCCATCTCCTGCGGCCATAGGGTTTCCTTGTCACCAAAGAAAGCCGGCACATAGTCGGTCAACTGAATAGTCATCGTGTCCGCCGTCATGCGAACGGGCATAATCGGATTACTTTTTGCAATGAAGTCTGCATTGATTTTGTCCTTGTGGCAACTCGCCAAGCAAAGGACAGAGAGTAATAGAAAGAGTCCTTTTCTCATGGTAATACACATTTTCGCTGCAAATGTACAACAATTTTTGCATATATGCAAGTTTTTGCGCATTTTTTATTTTATTTGACTAAAAATCACGTATTAATGTTAAATTATGAATTTTGAATTTTGAATTTTGAATTTATATTCGTACCTTTGCAGTCGCAAAGGTGTTAAGCGCATGACGGAGGTATATTCATCGACCGTTCGGGCGGCACTATGGGGCGAACCCGTAGTGTGGCCGAAGGAGCAAACAGAACGTTTGCTCTATATGCATGCGATGCAGGGAACCGGTCCGCTTGTCTTTCCGAGCGTGTTGGAGCAGGAGGGACTGCCCGATTCAGTCCGTCAACAGATGAAAGCGGTGTGTTTGCATGTCATGCAGACTCAGGCACAATTATACCGCATCCAAGAGCAGGCCTTGCGGGCTTTGGATACGGCAGGCATACGGGCGGTATTGATGAAAGGGGCAGGTCTGGCGGCTTTGTATCCTGCGCCGGCGAGAAGAGCGTGGGGGGACGTGGATCTGTTTGTAGGGAAAAAACAATACCATCCCGCCGCTAAAGTGATGCGCGATACGTTTCCGAACGCGTTGAAGTTCGACGAAGAGTTGGATCATTACAAGCACTATAACCTGATTGCGGACGGGGTGTCCATCGAGATCCACCGCGTGAGCATCGGGTTGTCCCATCCGCGCGACGTGAGGCGCTACGCGCGCATGGAGGCGCAAGGATTGATGAACAGCGACGAGCGTTTGGTCATCCGCGGCGCAGAAGTACGCGTGCCGGAACCGACGTTCAATGCCCTGATGGTCTTCCTGCACTCATGGGAACATATGCTGACACAAGGCGCTAATATACGCCAGTTATGCGACTTGGCCTTACTGTTGCATCATTATCGCGCACGTATCGATGCCCGGCGCTTGAAAGGCTACCTGCGCTCCCTCGCTCTCACGGATGTTTGGCAACTCTATATGTGGATACTGGTCAACTGTTTGGGATTGCCTGAAGAGGATGCTTGGTTCTACACAAAGGACGAAGGGTTGGCACGACGGGCACAAAGTCTGACAGACGCCTTGCTGCAGGGCCGTATGAGTGCTCCGAAAGAGAGCTCGCCCGAAAAGACGCCGAAGAACCGCTTTGTGCGGAAATGGGGAACGATGCAGGCACGACTGGCGAATGCCAAACGGATAGCGCCTTTCAGTCCCGCCTATGCCCGGCATATGACGTGGGCTGTGCTATGGAGCGGGGCAGCACGACTATTTGCCAAAGACAGACACTGGGAATGAAATGGATGTGATTTTTGATAATATTATTAACGCCCGGGACATGGGGGGCATGATAGGAGCCGGCGGACATGCGATACGTCCGTCCCGCCTGTTGAGAACCGCCCATCTGCATGATGCGTCTCCGGCCGACCTGAAACGACTGCACGACGAGTATAACTTGGCGAAGATCTTTGATTTTCGTTCGTTTGGCGAAGCCGACGTCTTGCCGGATCAGGCCGTGGAGGGAGCTACACACCATCTGTTGCCCACTATTGACCTGAGTGCAGAGAAACTGACCGAGCAGCCTATTCCTCAAGAGGCATTCCTGGATCTCGAGGCGCATATCGTCAATTATTCGTTTTATCCCGAGGTGCAGAAGATGGCGGCGAATATGTATCCGTCTCTTATACGAAGCGAGTATTCGCAACTCCAGTATGCGGCTTTTCTGCGGCTTATCATCGAGGCGCCGGAAGATGGCGGCATCCTGTGGCATTGTTTCCAAGGCAAAGACCGGACAGGATGGGGTGCAGCGTTTCTGCTGTCTGCGCTGGGGGTCGAAAGGGAAGCGATTATTGCGGATTTTGACCTCTCCAATACGGCGTACCGCGGGCTTGTGGCGCATCTGAATACCAAGATAGACGAACTGGGAGGAGGAGAGCCCGAGAAAGAGGTTATCCTTGCTTTTATGGGCGTTTCTACACCCAATTTCATCCGTACGCTCGACCTTATCGATCGCGAGTATGGCGGGATGATTCACTATCTGCACGAACAACTTTTTTTGAATTTGGATGATATACAACTTCTACGCAAACGATTTCTAATATGAAAAAATTCTATTGGTTTGTAGCTCTGGCCGTGTTGGGCAGTGCCTCTCTGGCGGCTCAGAATGATGATCATTTGGCGGATGGTCTGACATCCGTAGCCGCTATCGCAGGAGAGACAGAAACAGCAACGACTCCGCAGGACAGCACCACGGTGCAAACTCCGACAGCAGAGGTACCTTTATGGAAACAGAAATTGTACTACGGTTATAATTTCGACATTTATTACCACCACGATTCGCGTTCCCATCAAAAGGATAACGGCTGGTCTATCGCGGTCACTCCGGAGATAGGATGGAAGCTTAGAGAGCGCATCTATCTCGGACTTCGTTTCGGCGGCAGTTATCAGGATCTGTACTCGACCTATACATACGAGGCATTGGACGGAACGGAAATATCGCAGAGCCTGCGTGTCCAGCAAGGCAGTTGGGAGGTGGCTCCCTATATGCGTTACCGCATGAAGACGCTCTTCGACGGCAAGGTGGGTATCTGGATGGAGGCGCACTTATACGCGGGTATGGAGTTTCCCCGTGTGACGGACGGTATCGCGCTCGGTACGGACTACGACGGACTGAAACACAGTATCACGTACGGTTTCCAGTTGTCGCCGGTAATCACGTACCGGTTTAACCGTAAGAGCACTTTCCAGATCTTTTTCTCGATTCTTTCGTTGGGGTATAGCGGCACGACGTTCTGTTATGTGGACCCGTTAACCGGTGAACGGCGGAAAGAGTACACCAATGATGTCATTATCTTCTCCGGCAAGCTGCGCAACCTCATTGCGAACCAGTTCACGCCGGGATTATACGGCTTGCGATTTGGCGTTCAAAAGAACTTTTAGTGAGTAAAAAAGGGCTCATTTGGAAGATTCCGCTCGCGGTAGCCGGTATAGTTACAGGAGTGGTGTTATTGCTGATTGTGGCAATAACCTGCGTCGTATCTGTACCTTCTCTCCGAAAGGCTGCTACCGAAAAAGGGCTTGCTTTCGCGCGCGAGCAGACGGGTATGGATATAGACGTGGGGAAGATAGAGATTCTTCATCTCTCGCCCTCCTCGCTCTACCGCGCATGGAGAGGTAAAGCCGACCTGCCGGTGGAACTGAATATCGACAGTGTGTACGTCGGGCATCGTGGCGAAGATACCTTGATATATGTGCATACCTTGCGCCTTAACGCCAAACTGCTGACTTCCGACAACCAACCGTTGACCTCCGCTCCGATCGAGGTGGAACATTTGCTGTTGGATAGAACCACTTTCCATTCGGACAGCATGATCGCGTCGGTGGGGGTAGATGCGATTGTAGGACATCTGGAAACAAGCAGTCCCGGAATAAGCATCTCCCGGGGGGAGTACCCGCTGCATGGCTTGCGTCTGGCAGACACCTATGTAGGGATCGACTTGCGGGATAATCCGGATACGACGGCGCATGACACGACTCCGTTGCAGATGGCCTTCATAGTGCCGGATGGAGAATTGCGTAATATTCATTTTGCCCTTACCCCCATCGGTTTGGATATCGCCACCCGCACGATTCAGACAAATGTGGTGGCCGATGTAGGCGGGAATACCTACGATGCTCGCCGTATAGCTATTGGCGGTGCAAACCTCGCGATAGGCGATTTCTCTCTTCCGATAGATACCTTGTATGGCAATGC